>NZ_JBSFNS010000051.1:0-59167 GCF_053587275.1 Amycolatopsis sp. NPDC003676 | reverse complement strand
GCGTTGTTTCCAGTGAGTAACCCACTTTGCGGCAGCTGCCAGAGCGGACGGAGGCGAGCGCGCGTGCACAAGCACCACAACGGGCTGAAGACGGCCGCCCAACGGCATCCGCGAACCAACCGTCGCGGGGATCAGTTCAACCGGGCGGCTCCGGCTTTCCACTCGTCTTCCAGCATGGCGTAGACCAACTCATCAGTCCATTCGCCTTTGACGATCTCGTTTTCCCGCAGCCGTGCTTCCTGCCGCATGCCCAGCCGCTCCATCAGCGACGCCGACGCGGTGTTGCGGCCGTCGCAGCGGCCGATGATGCGGTGCAGGCCCAGGTCTTCGAAGCCGAGCCGCAGGACTTCTCTCGTTGCTTCCAGGGCCAGGCCTTTGCCGTGGTGGTCGGGGTGGAAGACGAAGCCGATCTCGCCTTGGCGGTGTTCGGCGCTGAGGTATTCGAGGTTGAGGTCGCCGATGAGCTGCCCGGTTTCGGCGAGTTCCACGGCGACGGCGAGGAACTGGCCTTCCTCCGACAGCGTCGCGCTGTGGACGCGCTTCGCGAGCGCGGCAGCGGATTCCGCGCGGCTGCGCGGTCCCCAGTACAGGTAGCGGACGACGTCCGCGCGGGACTGGAACGAGTTCAGGGCATCGAGATCGTCGTCCCTGAAGGGGCGGAGGAGCAGGCGTTCGGTGCTGATCGGGTAGTCCGGCCTGAGCATCCTCCCAGCCTAGCGACTTCCGCGGCTGCGCAGGAACCGCCGCGGTGATCGCCCGCGGGGAACAGCGTGCGGCGAACACCGGAAGCGGACATGGAAATTCCCGGGGCGCCTCCTGGACGCCGTCAGCGTCCAGGCTCGAGCCGGACCGGTGCTCGAGAACCCCGGGAACCCGGTGACTGCCTGGTATTCGTCAGCAGGCAGCACGTGAAGCAGGCGATGAGCCGAAGGTGGCTCTGTTGCATCGCTGCTCAAAGTCCCAACACGTGCCATCCGCTAGCGGACAGCCACCTCACGAGTCCTGTGTGAATACAACTTAGGACCACCTCCTCTCTCGTGTACTGCCACGCTAACCGCGAACCTCTCGGTACGGCAACATCATTTGCGCGGCGGTCCGTCAGCCGGGACGGGGCCGGGCTGGCAGCGCGGGCAGCACCAGGTCGGGCGCTGGTACGGTCCGTCGCCCTGCTCGCGCACCAGCAGCGCGCCGCCGCAGCGGAAACAGCCTTGGCGGGTGCGTTCGTAGACCCAGGTGCGGCGGCCGCGGCGGAGGTCGCCGGTGGTGGCTTGTTCGTGCCGCCACGCGTTGGCGACCAGTAGCTTCCGGGCGAGCGCCACCGCGCGTGCGGGGTCCACTTCGGACACTGGGGTCCACGGGGAAACCCGCAGCAGGAAAGAGATCTCGCACTTGTACAGGTTGCCGACGCCGGCCATGATCCGCTGGTCCAGGAGGGCGTCGCCGAGTTCGCGGTCCGGTTTCGCGGCCAGGTTGGCGGCGGCCAGTGCGGCGTGCTCGTCTGTCCATTGTGGATCCAGCAGATCCGGGCCCAGGTGGGCGACGAGGTCGTGTTCCTCGGCGGTGGGCACCAGTTTCAGGTCGTGCACACGGAAACCGATCGCCTGGACGTCCTCGGTCATCAGCACGACGCGCGCGTGATGGGCCGGCATCGCCCACTTCGCGCCGGCGGGCTGGATCTTCCACGAGCCGTCCATCCGCAGGTGGCTGTGCAGCGTCAGATCGCCGGAGAAGCGCGTGAAGAGGTGCTTGCCGACGGTGCCGACGCCGTGCACCTCGCGACCCGCCAGGTCCACAGTGGCCAGTTCGGGATGGCGGAACTGGCCGCGCACCAACGTTTTCCCGGCGAGCGCGCGGTCGAGCAGCTTTCCGGCCAGGAATACGGTGTCGCCCTCGGGCACGGTTCAGCCCGCGGTTTCCGACACTTCCGCCTGCGCGGCTTCTTCCTCGGCGCGCACGCGGTGCCGTCCGGCGCGGTTGGAGCGCAGGATCTTGGCGAGGACCATGTTGAAGGTCAGCGCGATCTCTTGTGCGCCAGGGGAATGCCACTCGTGGATCGGGCTGCACGCGCCCTGGGCCTGTTGCACCGCCAGCCGGTCGGGAATCGCGGTCGGCATCACCAGGGAGCCGAAGTTCTCGCGCAGCTCCGAGACCCGGAACTGGTGCTCGTACGACCGCACGCGCAGCTTGTTCACCAGCACGCCGATCGGCCGCAGCGAAGGATTGCTGTCCTCGCGGATCCGTTCGATCGCTTCGAGCGCGCGCTGGGCGCCCGCGACCGCGTACATTGTGGGCTCAGTCACAATAAGCGCGCTGTCGGCCGCCACGAGTGCCGATTTCGTGAGCCGGCCCAGCGACGGCGGGCAGTCGATGATCGCCAGCTCGTACGGTTCCTCGCGCAACGGGTTCTGGTGCAGCTCGTCGAGCGCGCGGGAAAGGTTTTCCAGGCGGCGGCCGTCGGAGTCGGGTTCGTTGAGCGACTCCAGCTCCTCGGCGCCGACCAGCACGTCGATCTCCTCGCTCCACACGCTGGGCGCGATCGCGCGTTCGAGGACGGCCCGCGCGGGCGTCTCGAGCACGTCGGCGAGCGTCGCGTCGGTGAACGGCGGGTCGAGCGAGGTGGTGGCGTTGCCCTGCGGGTCGAGGTCGGCTACGAGCGCGCGGGTTCCCCTACGCAGCGCGGCCGACGCGATACCGAGCGCGACCGTCGTTTTGCCGACACCACCCTTGAGGCTGAGAACGGCGACCGTGTGCACTCGACACAGCCTACGGGCCGCCCGCCGGTGCGGTAGTGCGGAAGGTGGCGAACGCCGCTGCGGCGCCCACGCGGGTCACGGCAAGTGACCGGCGGCCATTACCCTGTCGCCCATGAAGACCGACACCGTGGCCGCCCGGGGTTCGGGCGCTGTTCGCCGGGCGCTCGAGGCCGAACTGCGGGCCGCCCGCGCCCGCGGCGTGGAGCAGCCGGTCGTCGTCGACGTCGGCGGCGGGAGCGGCGGCTGGGCGGTGCCGTTCGCCTCGGCCGGATGCCTGGTCACCGTGGTCGAACCGAACCCGAACGCGCTCGCGACGCTGCGCCGGCGCGCCGAGGAAGAGGGCGTCTCCGGCCGGATCACGGTGATCGCGGACGACTCCGACGCACTGGGCGCGCACGTCCCGGCCGGGTCGGCGGACCTGGTGCTGGCGCACGGCCTGCTGGAGGTCGTGGACGACCCGCGCGCGGTGCTCGACGCACTCGCCACGGCCGTCTCGCCGGGCGGAGCCGTGTCGGTGCTGGTGGCCAACCGCACCGCGGCCGTGCTGCATCGCGCGCTGGCCGGCCGGATCACCGAGGCGCAGCGGCTGCTGGAAGGTTCTGATGGGGTTGTCGCTGGGGACACCGTACTGCGCAGGTACGACAGTTCCGGCCTGACCGAGTCGCTCGTGGCCGCCGGCTTGGAGGTCACGCTGCTACAGGGCGACCGCGTGATCTCGGACGTCGTGCCGGGCGGAGTCCGCGAGGACGAGCTGGCGGAGTTCGAGCTGAGCGCTTCGGCGGTGCCCGCGCTGCGCGACGTCGCGGGCCGGTTGCACGCGATCGCCCGGCGGGGCTGAGCAGCTCAGTTCCTAGCCGCGCCGCGGTGCGGGAATCGTCCTGGCGGGACCGCGAACCACCCGTAAGCGTGGTCGCCGCGGCCCGAGCGCCGGGAATTGTCGGTGGCGGCAGGTAGCGTCCGGAGGCGTGGGGAGAAACGCCGAACTGCCGAGCGGGATGGCCCGCTACCGCGTCACCACGGGCGCGACCGAGCTGCCGGACGACACCGGCTGCTCGATCCTTCACGTGGACATGGACGCCTTCTTCGTGTCGTGCGAACTGCGCACGCGGCCGGAGCTGGCGGGCCAGCCGGTCGTCGTGTCCGGCGGCGGCCCGCGCTCGGTCGTCGCTGCGGCCAGCTATCCGGCGCGGCGCTTCGGCGTGCGCTCGGCCATGCCGTTCGCCACGGCCAAACGGCTCTGCCCGCAGCTGGTGTGCATCCAGCCGACGCCAGGGCTGTACGGCGAGGTGTCGCGCGGCGTCATGGGGATTTTCCGGCAGCTGACGCCGCTGGTCGAGCCGCTGAGCCTGGACGAGGCGTTCCTGGACGTAGGAGGCGCGCTGCGGCGGCTGGGCACCACTCCGGGCGTGCTGGGGGCGCGGATTCGGGAACGAGTGCAGGCGGAGCACGGGATCTCGTGCTCAGTCGGGGTCGCGAAGGTGAAATTCGTGGCGAAACTGGCGTCGGGGATGGCCAAACCGGACGGGATGGTGATCGTCCCCGCCGCCGAGACGCTGGAGTTCCTGCACCCGCTGCCGGTGTCGGCGCTGTGGGGCGTGGGGAAGCGGACCGAGGAACAGCTGCGGCAGCACGGCTGGCACACGATCGCGGACATCGCCGCCACCCCGCCCGCCCGGCTGCGGCGTTCGGTGGGCCGGGCCGTCGGGGATCACCTGTGGGCGCTGGCGAACGGCCATGACGACCGGGCGGTGGAACCGGAGTCGGCGGAGAAGTCGATCGGAGCCGAGCACACCTTCGACGTCGACGTCCTGAACCGCGACGAGCTGAGTCTCGAGCTGCTGCGCCTGTCCGAACGGGTCGGGGCGACGCTCCGGTCGCGCGAGCTGCGCGGGAGGACGGTGTCGATCAAGGTGCGGTTCGCCGATTTCCGCACCATCACCCGGGCGCGCACCGTGCTCTCGGCGACCGACGTGGCCCGCGACATCCACCGCACGGCGGTCGAGCTGCTGACCGAGCACGCGCCGACCGGAGCGGTCCGGCTGATCGGGGTGCGGGTCGAGGGCCTGGACACCGGAGACGGCGGGGAGCAGCTGTCGTTCGCGAACGATGAGCCGCGCTGGCGGGACGCCGAGGTGGCGGCGGACGTGGCAAGGCTGAAGTTCGGCTCGGCGGCGATTCGGCCGGCTTCGCTGCTTTCTCCAAGGGAGGAGTGAGGCTGGTTGCTCTTCGGGCGGAGTGAGGCTGGTTGCCGAGTCTTTGCGGGACAGCCGTGCTTCACCTGCGGCCGGGCGTTCGCCAAGGTCGGTCGGCTGGGCGTCCACCGCTGTCCGACGCATTCCGGCTGGCCTTCTCCCGACAGGGCGTGCCGGCACTGCCGGGCTTGCCCGTCTCGGCAGGTTCGTGCGGAATTCGCCGGAATGGGAGCTTGGTCGGCGATAAGGGTCCGGTGCGGGGTCAGCGGCGAGGGTCCGGAATAGGGGTTCGCCGGTAGCTCTGAGTCAACAGGCGTCGGGTCGTTCGTGCGGTGGGGGATTGCCGGTCTCGGCGGTCGTCGGGTGAATAAATGCCGGAGGGTATCGATCGGCGGAAGATCGTCCCGGCCGGGGCGTCGGCAGGGCGGGTGGTCGGCGCGAGGACGCTCTCTCTCCGTGACGAGGGACCCCGCCCGGGGGAGGCCGACAGGGCGGCAGGGGGCTCTGGACTGCGCCGAAGGGGGTGACTTCCGTCGCGGTAACGCACTGTCAACCCGCATCTTGCGGGATTTCCCCCGATTCGATCATTTCAGGATCGGGGATCGGGTAGTCGGACGAGCGCGGGGCTCGTATCCTGGACAGTGCCACCCCGCCTGGGGTTGGCTGTTGGGTCCAGGACGTTGCGCGGCCCGGCGCCCGCGACAGCTGTGCCGGAGGAGGAAAGATGCCACTCTCCGAGCATGAGCAGCGGCTGCTCGACCAGATCGAGCGCGAGCTCTATGCCGAGGACCCCAAGTTCGCATCCACGGTGCGAGGCACCCGGTTGCGCCGACCCGCGCGCCGTCGGCGCATCCAGGGGATCGCCCTGTTCGTGGTGGGCGTTGCGCTGCTGGTGCTCGGCGTGGTGATCCCGGTGTTGCGGGTCGCCGACGTGCCGGTGGTCAGCGTGCTCGGGTTCCTCGTGATGTTCTTCGGGGTCATGATGGCCGTCACGTCGCTGCGCCACAGCGACAGCGGCGGCAAGAACAGCCATGACGACGGAGGCGGCGGGGGGAAGCAATCCGGCCGCAAGAGCTCCTTCACGCAGCGCATGGAGGAACGTTTCCGCCAGCGCTTCGAAGGCCAATAGCACGACGGCGAATCCGCGCTTCTCCCCTCGGGGCGGAGCGCGGATTCTCGTGCGCGGGCCCGGACTGCACCGGTTAGCGGGACACGGGTTCCCTGACTGCTGGGTTGCGCCCTGCGGGCAAGGCGCGTGCTCGGCCTGCGCTGGCTTCGGTTCGCTCCGCTCCGGTTCGCTTCGGCTCGGTGCAGGCTCGACGCGCTCCCGGTTCGGGAGATGCTCGGCCGGAGGCCGGAGGCCGGACGCCGGACGCCGGACGCCGGGTGCGCGGCGTCGCCGGGCGGCTGTCGGCGACGCGCAGTGCGATGGCTGGATCCGGCCTGCCGTTGGAACGGTTCTGGGGCAACGCTTCAGGGCGCCGGTTCGGCTGGCGGCCCGGGCTAGTCGGGCGCGGCCCTGCGGTGACCTCGGCTTGAGCGAGGTGCTTTGCTAGCCCGAGCCCGAGCCCGAGCCCGAGCCCGAGCCCGAGCCCGAGCCCGAGCCCGAGCCCGAGCCCGAGCCCGGTCGGGAAGGTCGTTGCGGTTCGCCGAATCCTGAACAGTTGGCGTGCTGGTTGGGTTTGCGGCGTCGGTGTGCCGTGAAATGGCGGACTGCCCGGGCTTTCCGGTGCCCGGAACTTGCGGGCAGACACAATCGGCCCGAACGGCGCCTCCGCGCCCGCGAAATCAGGAAATCTCGGCCTCGATCTGAGCGAGCTGCGCGGCGAGGATTTCTTCGAACGCAGCGTGGCGGTCCGCTCCGAGAGGGCGGACCTCGCGGGCGAAGAAGGCCAACGCGGGAAACCGTTCGGGATCGGCGCCGAGCACCGCGACGCGGAACTGTTCCAGGCCCTGTTCGTACTCCTCCGCGGTGATGGTGCTGATGCCTGCCTCGGACGCGATCAGCGCGGCCAGGAGAAGCACGATGCGGTGGTAGCGCACCGGGACCTGCTCGTCGGGCAGCCCGGACGCGCGCAGGGCCTGCAGCAGTTCCTCCATGACCAGCCGGGATCCGGTGCCGCCGGAGGCGTAGCGGCCCCACACTGTCGCCAGCTGGGGCTGCTCGCCGAAGGCCGCGTGCAGGCGCAGGCTCAGTGCGGTGATGCGCTGCTTCCAGTCGCCTTCGGGGCGGTAGCCGTCCATGGCGGCCAAGAGAATCCGGTCGGCGACGGCGCGCAGCAGTTCGGTCTTGTTGCGGAAATGCCGGTAGAGGCTTGACGGATCAGTCCCGAGCGCCGCGGCGAGTTTGCGGACGCTGAACGACTCGGCGTCGCTCGTGCGCAGCAGGTCCGCCGCCGTGTCCAGGATTTCGTCGGTCGACCATCGCCTGCGGCCCGTCATCTCGCCCCTCTCGTCCGGGCCAGCATAACCTATGCACTTGCTGATGCACACAGTGTGTGCATAATGAGGATAAAGCGCTGGCTGCCTCCGAGGCGCATCCGGCGCATCGACTGGGGAAGAAGGAAACATGAGCGAACTCGCTGCCGAGACCCGACCGCCGGAGCCGGATTTCTCGGTGATCACGACCGAGGAACTCCTGGTTTACCGCGAGGCGGAGAACCGCTTCCGGGCCTCGGGCGTGGCGCGGGCGATTCTCGGGGAGCCGCATCCTGATGCCGCGATCGAGCGGCGGGAGATCGCGCTGCCTGGCCGCGACCTTCCGGTGCGGGTCTATCGGCCCGCGCGAGACCGAACCGGACTGCCGTTGGTGGTCCACGTCCACGGCGGTGGCTTCGTAGGCACGGCCGTGCAGTGCGACTGGACCAACAGTCACCTCGCCGCACGGCTGCCCGCGGTCGTCGTTTCGGTCGAACACCGTCTGCTTGCTGCCGACAGTCCGCTCGCGAACGCTGCCGACGACGGCTGGGACGTGCTTCGCCACGTGGTGCGGCAGGCTGCGGAGTGGGGCGTCGACTCGGGGCGCGCGGCTGTGTTCGGGGAGAGTTGCGGAGCGCTGATCAGCGCGCTGACGGCCGTCCGCGCCAGGGACGCCGGGCTGGAACTCAAAGCGCAAGTGCTGGTCAACCCGGTCGCGGATGTCACCGAGACGATGTTCGACTACCCCTCGATCGCCGAATACGCGTACCGCCCGAGCCGGGCCCTGCCGCTGTTGCAGCTTTTCCGGCGGCTCGCCGTCCCGCCGGGAGCCGACGCCAGCGCCGTTTCGCCACTGTCCACAGAGGACTTGAGCGGGCTCGCCCCGGCGCTTGTGGTGGTGCCGACTCAGGACGCGGTCGCCGACCACGGCCGCCGTTACGCCGAGCGACTGCACGAGGCGGGAACCTCGGTGCGGCTTACCGAATACCCGGGCGCGAAGCACGCGTTCCTCACTCTGCCCGGCGTGGAGCCGCAGGCCGAGGCCGCTCAGGCGGAGATCCTCGCGTTCCTCCGCGCTGCCCTGGCGGAGTGACGGAGGAGCGTCCGCACCGCTTTCCCGGCCATGGCGTCGCGATGGCCGGGAAAGCACTGGCGAGAGCGGCACGGCCGTCGTTGAGGGCTTGCGCATCGAGGGCGCTGCGTCGCCGGAGATCTTCTGTTCTCCCAGGGAAGTTCGGAACTGTCCGAGCCGCACCCTGAATCAGCTTGCCACCGATCACGAGACGCCCCGACGCCACGGCTCTCACCGAGGCACTGGACTCCTCACCGATCTGCGGTAACCGAGTTCACCGCCGTCGGCGAAGCACTGACCGGGGGAACAACCGGCCCCGCATCGACAACGGCGCGGTCCGGCGCAGACTGTCCCGCAGCTGCCCGAAGGCAGGCTCCAACGTCGCGTCCGGGGCCGGTTCGTCGCTGTACCAGCTGCGTTCCACCGCGCCCAGCACGGTGCGCAAAGCCTCCCGGCCAGGCTCGTCCAGGCGGTGGCGTTCGGCGATCTTTCCGCCGGCCACGCGGACCGTGTCGCTGTCGGCGATCGGCAGGTCCCGGTCCGCGCATTCGGCCTTCAGCTCGCGCCACGCCGCGTCGGCCGCGCCGGGGGAGTGCGTCGCGATCGTCTGGAGGTGGCGGCGGCGCACCAGGTCCCGGATCGCGGCGGGGCCGCCGGTCGCCGCCAGGATCAGCACGACGACCAAGGCGAACCACCACGACACGGTCCCGGCGAGCAGGCCGAGCGCGGCGACCAGCAGGACGGCTCCGGTCAGCGGCAGCCACAAGGCGGCCAGGTGCAGCGGAGTCGGTGCGGTGACCGGGTTTCTGACCAGCACGTTGCCGTCGGGCGCGGCGCCCGGCGGGACACCGGACGGGGTCAAGCCGGGCCGGGGGCGGCGGCGCAGGAAGTAAGCCGCCGCGACGGCCGCGGCGCCGAGGACGGCCAGGGCCAGGGCGAGCCAGGTCAGCCAGCTGTCGTCCGGAGTGGTGTCCGCGGGCGCGGCGGGAGCGGCCTGGTCGTGAGTCTTGTCGGCCGACGCGCCGGTGGACGGGGCGGTCGAGCGCGGGGCCTTCGGGAGGTCGTCGGTCGCGTTGGGCTGTTGCGGGTTGTGGGTGTTCTGCTCGAGGTACGGCGGGACGATGCCGCGTCCGTCGGCGAGCGGCGTCGGGTCGAAGCTGACCCAGCCCTTGTCCCCGAAGTACGCCTCGACCCACGCGTGCGCGTCCTGCGAGCTGATCGACTGGTAGTCGCCCTTGGTGACGCCGGGGGTGAAGCCGATCGCCACGCGCGCGGGGATGTGCGCGACCCGCAGCATCACCGCCATCGCCGACGCGTATTGCTCGCAGTAGCCCCGTTTTCCCTTGAGGATGAAGTCGGCGAGCGCATCGGCGTCGGTGGCGTCGGCGGTCTTCGTGTCGTACACGAAACCGTTCTGCGCGCTGAAGTACTGCCACAGCGCGGTGGCCCGGTCGAAGTTGTTCGTCTTGCCCGCGGTGAGCTGGTCGGTCAGCGCCGAGACCCGCCGGTCGACCTGGCCGATCCGCGTGTACAGCGCGGGCACCTCGTCGGATTTCGGCGCGGCGTCCCGCAGTTCGTCGGCGGTCGGCTCCTTCAGCGACGCGGTTTCCACGTACGCCGGCGCGGGTTCGCTCGCCGTGGTGAACACCGAGCCGCTGACCCGGTCGTACAGCCACTGCGGCGGCACGCCCCGGAGCGCGCGCGGGGCTCCGTAGACCGGCAGCCAGTTGTCGACCCAGCGCGTCGGCTGGATCTGGATCTGCCGCGACACTCCGGTGCCGTCGTCGCCGGGCGCGGCGGGCAGCGTGCTGTTCGCGAGCACGCCGGACTGCGCCTGGCCGCCGGCGCGCAGTCCCCAGCCCTTGTTCGGGGTGTAGGTGTCCAAGGTGAACGCGCGCATCAGCCGCCGGTCCGCGCCGAGGCCGCGCACCTGGAACAGTTCGGTGTTCTGGCCCTGGTCGAGCAGTCCGCGCAGCTGCGTGAACGGCGCGATGCCGAAGCCGCCGGTCCCGTCGCCGTCGCCGCCCGGGCCGGAGCCGAACGGGATCTTGCCGACGGTCCCGACCATGGTGATCCCGCCGCCCAGCAGGCCGAGCACGATCGCCGAGCTGACCACGGCCACCGGCGCTTGCGCGAGCCGCAGCATGCTGCCGGACCCGGGCGCGTCGCGGTTGCGCCAGCGACGGTGCCGGTGGTTGCCGTCGAGGGCGAGCAGGCAGGCGAAGGCTCCCGCGCCGAGCACGAACGTCCACCACGGCATCAGTTCGTCCGACAACGCCGCGGGCACCGCGTACACGCAGAGCAGCACGAGCCCGGTCGCCGCGGGCGCTGCGGCGGCGACGGCGAGCGTGTCGACCAGCACCGCGACCAGGCCGACCGCGATCGTGACCAGACACAGGATCGGCTGCGTGCTGTCGACCGGCGGGAGGCCGATCCGGATCTGGTCGGCCGCCGCGGTGAGCGTGGCCTGCAGTTCGCCGAAAGCGGTGGGGCCGGGGAAAATCGTGAGGACGCCCTGCGTCGTGAACGCCCCGGTGATGAGGAACAGCAGCACGAGCAGCTGCCCGAACCCGGCGACGACGGTGGGCGCGCGCAGCGAGCGCAGCGCCAGGCCGGTGCCCGCGACGAGCACGACGGCCACGAAGAGGTACCCGAACCAGGCCCATCCGGAGACGACGCTGGTCAGCGACGTGGCCGCGCACAGCGTCGCGAGCCCGGCGGCGATCGGCGGCAGCACGCTGCTCCGCCACGCGGGCGGCGGATCGGTCGGCTGCGGGGTGGGGGTGTGCGGGATCGGCGGCGCGCCGGACGGGCGGGGAGCGGTGGTGGTCATCGGGTCCCCCTGCGTACTCGTGAGTGGCGATCCCGGTGAGAACCGTGATTGCCGCTCACGACGATGGTCGTTGCGCTCATCGCGTTCCGCCGATCACCGTCGACCGGTGGGTGCCCGCGCGGCACAGCAGCCCCCACACCTCGGGCATCGGCGTCTTCGGACCGGCCACCACGACGCCCCAGCCGGCACCGCGCAGCAGCTCCGCCGATTCCTTCGTCGCCGCGGCGAGGTGGTCCGGCGAGGCCGAACCCGCCCAGGTCGGGGTGTCCAAAAGAACGGCGAGGCTGCGGACGCCGCGCGCCCGGTACCGGGTCAGCTCGTGCACCGATTCCGCGCTCACCGTGCCCAGGATCGCGATCAGTTCCTGTCCTTCGGCCGGATCGTGGCCGAGCGTCACGTCTCGCTGGTGTGCCGGCTGAAGTGCGGCCAGCGCGTCGAGCACCAGGTTGTCGTAGCCTTCGCCGCCGTCGCCGGGAGAGTCCGCGAGGGCGACGCCGTGCTCGGTCACCAGCCGGACCCGGTGCCCGGTCCGTCGCAGGTGCAGCGACACCGAAGCGGCGAACGACACCGCCCACTCCAGGCTCGCCGTCGGACCGCTCCCGTGGTGCGCCGCCGCGCGGTGGTCCAGCAACACAGTTGTGCCGCCGCGCCAAGGGCGTTCCTCGATGCGGACCATGATCTCGTCGCGGCGCGCGGTCGAACGCCAGTGGACTTTCCGCATGTCGTCGCCGGTGCGGTAATGCCGCACGATCACGTCCGGCTCGCCCTGCCCGGAATGCAGCCGGACGCTTCCGTCGTCGCCCGCTCCCGCCCCGGCGCCGCCGGGCAGACCCCACAACGGCACCACGCGCGGCACGACGACCAGCCGCGAATGGCCGATCAGCTCCCGCTCGAACTCGCACAGCCCGAACGGGTCGGTGATCGTCGCGCGCAACGGGCCGACCTGCTGGATCCCGCGCATGCCCGGCCGCAGCGGATACCGCAGCAGCACGCGCCGGTCGTGCGGCAGCCGTTCGACCACGAACCGCGGCCGGGAGCCCAGCGCGTACGGGACGCCGTCCTCCAGCAGCACCTCGCCGCCGGGCAGCCGTCCGCTGCGCCACAGCTCCAGGTCGACCTCGCCGGTCGAGCCCGCCGCCACCCGGTCCGGGCGCAGCGTCCTGGCCGCGCCGAGACGGAGCCGGGTGGCCGAGATGTAGGCGGCGACCAGCAGCGGCAGGGCGACCACGAACACCGCGACCCGCAGCAGGTCGCGTTCGTTGAGCACCAGCGAGCACACCGCGGCCGCGATCCCGGCGGCGAGGAGGCAACGGCCTCGGGTGGTGAGGCCGGACAGCGCGCGCAGCATGCGGATTCCCTGTTTTGGGTAGCGGGACGCGCCTCAGCGGGCCGAGCCCTGGGGGACGGGAACGCGGTGCAGCACCGCGCGGACCACGTCGGTCGCCGATCGGCGGGCGGCGTGCGCCTCGGTGGTGAGCACCAGCCGGTGCGCCAGCACGGGCACGGCGACCGTGTGCAGGTCGTCGGGCACCACGTAGTCGCGCCCGGACAGCGCGGCCTGCGCCCGCGCGGCCCGGACCAGGTGCAGCGTCGCGCGCGGCGAGGCGCCGAGCCGGATCTCCGGCACCTGCCGGGTCGCCGACACGACGTCGACGGCGTACCGGCGGACCTCCGGCGCGATGTGCACGCCGCGGACGGTCTCGATCAGCCGCAGCATCGTCTCGCCGTCGGACACCGGGGTCAGGTCCGCGAGCGGATTGTGCCCGGAATGCTCGTCGACCATGGCCAGTTCGGCCTGCTGGTCGGGGTAGCCGATGGACACCCGCGCGGTGAACCGGTCGCGCTGGGCCTCGGGCAGCGCGTAGGTGCCCTCCATCTCGATCGGGTTCTGCGTCGCGATCACCATGAACGGCGCGCCGAGCGTGTACGTGCTCGTGTCGACCGTGACCTGGTGCTCCTCCATGCACTCCAGCAGCGCGGACTGCGTCTTCGGCGAGGCCCGGTTGATCTCGTCGCCCACCACGATGTTCGCGAACACCGGGCCGGGCCGGAATTCGAACTCGCCGCTCTGCCGGTTGTAGATGGAGACGCCGGTGACGTCGCTGGGCAGCAGGTCGGGAGTGAACTGCACGCGGCTGACGGTGCAGTCGATCGAGCGCGCGAGCGCCTTCGCGAGCGAGGTCTTGCCGACGCCCGGCACGTCCTCGACGAGCAGGTGACCCTCGGCCAGGAGGGTCACCAGCGCGATCCGGATGACGTCCGGCTTGCCGACGAGGACGCGTTCCACGTTCGCGGCGATACGGCGGGCGGTGTCGTGCAGTTCGCCGAGGCCGGCCGCCGGGACCCGCGCCAGCCCGTCCGCGGACTCGACCGCCGGGTACGGCGGCTGCCCGGACCCGTTTCCGTGCGGTCCGGCGGGGGAAGCGGACTGGATTCTCGACGTCACTCGACCTCCTGGTGGCGCAATAGCTGGACGCGAACCGGCGGGGATGCGCGCCTTGTCCAGCGTTCTCCCCAGTGTGTCAAACCCGGGAGAACTGGGCGGCGGAACCCCGAGATCGTTTCATGGTGACGCCCAGCCACCCCGGCACTCCTTCTTACGGGTGATTATGAGGCATTTTCAGGTGATCCCGCTGACCGTATGCACTGTCGTATGCTCCGAAACGAAGTCGCCCGACCACGGTTCGACGTCGGAAGAGGTGCATCCGCGCATGAGCGAGGCCGAGGCGGAACGGAAAGCCGGGCTCCCGGGACTGTCCGGCGGCCGGTTCGCGGTCACGCCCGAGCTGGCGTCCGCGACGTATTCGAAGCTGGGCGAACTGCAGGACGTCGTCGGCGAGATGGTCCGCGAGGCCGCGGTGCTCGGCCGGTCGGTGCCGCTCGGCGGCGGGTACGCCGGCGAGGTCGGCGCGTTCATGGCGAAGTACGGCCTCGGCCGTGACGGCTCGGCGGTCGACCAGCTCACCGCGTTCGGGAAAGAGATCGCCGGGCTGAAGAAACGCATCGGCGGCGCGCTGGAGAAATACCGCGACCAGGACAGCGAAGCCGCCGAAGGCGTGGACTGCACCGGTGGCTGACCGTTTCGCGGCGCGCGCCGCGCTCCTTCTTCTCCCGCTCTCCGGGCTGACGGTGCTGGTTTCGTGCGGCCGGATGCCCGGCATCTCGCACGCCGCGCCCGCCGACGGAGGCCCGCCTGCACCCGCGCCGCCGTCCTCGTCGGCTCCTTCGCTGGCCAAGCTCGACCCGTGCACGCTGCTCTCGCCGCAGGACCGGTCGTCGGCCGGGCTCACCGGGCAGGGCAAGCCGAAGACGATCGGCGAGGCGCGCGCCTGCGACTGGACGGTGCCTTCGACCTTCGGCGTCACCGTCACCCTCGACGAGACCAACGGACTGGCCAACCTCGACCTCTCCGACGGCAAGCGCGCCAAGAAAGACGTCGGCTCGCACCAGGCGGTGCAGGTGTCCGGCAGCCGCGGCACCTGCGCGGTGCTGCTCGACGTCGGCGGCGCGCAGAGCGTGCAGGTCGACGTGAACAACGCGAACTTCGCCGACTCCGCGCTCGCCTGCTCGCGGGCGAGCGACGTGGCCGGACTGCTCGAGCCGAAGCTGCCGTGAACCCCGTGCGAGGAGGAAAGTCGTGACCGACACCCCGGCTGAGGCCCCGGCCCCCGAGCCGACGGCCCGGTACGAAGCGTTCAGCCACGCGGCGCTGGCCGCGCAGGCGGTCGACGGCAACGACCCGGCCGCGGCAGGCGAATCGGGCACGCGGTGGGCCGGGCTGTCGCAACGGCTCGAGGACTCGATCGGCGGGCTGGTCGCGTTGTCCGCGGGCAGCGAGGAGAGCTGGCAGGGCGACGCCGGCGACGCGATGCGGTCGGTGCTCGGCAAAGCGTCCGGCTGGCTAGCCGAAACCTCCGTCGTGTCGGCGAAGGTCGGGGAAGCCGTGCAGGGACAGGCCGAGGTCGCTGCGCGGGCCCGGGCCGACATGCCCGCGCCGGTGGACTTCGACCCGGCGGCGATGATCCGTTCCGCCGCCGCGAGCGGGAACCTGGTGCAGCTGGCCGGGCTGTCGTCCGCCATGGACGAGCGCCGCGCCGAAGCCGAGGCCGCCCGGCAGAAGGCGATCGACGTCCTGCGCACCCGGGACACGGCGTTGCGCGGACTTGTGCCCGAAGGCGGTTTCCCGGCGGTCCCGCCGCTCGGCGCGGGGCCGGCTTGATCAGCCTCTCGGCGTCCGCGTTCGACATCGTCTGGGCCGACCTCGGCCTCGACGCGCCGCCCGCGCCGCTGGCGGTGCGCAGCGTCGGGGAGACCGACGCCGACCGGTCCGCGATCCGCGCGGAGGTCTACCGGAACCTCGGCGAACGCGGCCTCTTCGACGGCCGGCTCGACGCCGCACTGGAGAACAGCCTGCGGCTGCTGGCGGCCGCGGACCGGTACGTGGAGTGCGAGGCGCTCGCGGACATGACCGCCGACGAGCCCTTCCGCGCGGTCGCCGCGATCCGGGGCCGGAACGCGGTGCTGGCCGTGCAGCCGGCGCGGACGATCGGCGTGCGCAGCATCGGGGAGAGCGAACTGGCCTCGGCGATCGTCGACGTGCTGCCCGAGCTTTCGGCCGGTCCCGGCTACGGCGTCCGGCTGCCCGCGGCGGGGGAGCCGCCCGGCGGCGCGCAGGGGGAGGAGCTGCGGGCGATCCAGGCCCGGCCGGTGTACGCGGCGGGGCAGTTCACCGTCCACGTCCGCGACCGGGCCGGGAAACTGACCCGGACCGGCGGGCTGACGTGGTTCGACACGGACGCCGGGGCGTATTCGGCGGTGTCCTCGCCGGGCCGCGGCGGGCAGGAGTGGGTGACGGTGTCGCCGGTCGACAGCCCGCGGCTCGTGGAGCGGGTCATGGAGCTGCTGCCCGGCTGATCCGGGCGGTCTGAAGTGGACGGTCGCGGGCCGCCGCTGTCGACAATGGACGGTTCCCCACTCGCACCCACCCGGGCATCCACGCCTCCGCACCGGACGCGGCGCAGCACCTCACCCGTCCCCACCGGGCACCCCACAACGCCCCCCACTCGCCCCCACCGCGGCACCGGCTGAGCCGGATCGGGCTCCCCACAACGTCCCCGCCTCGTCTCCCGGCCCGTCGCAGCGCCGTCGCGCCGAGCTCCCCACCGCGCCCCCCACCAGACCCCACCGAGGTTCCCCACCTCGCTCCACCCGCCTCCCCACCAGCCCCCACCGGGTCCCCCACCGACCCCCACCACGGGTCCCCACGCTGCCGAAACTCGGACGTTTCACGCGTCCCGAGGTTGCGGAAGACCCCGGTGCGGGGGATCTTCGCCACGGTCCCCCCACCCGGCCCCCACCTGGACCCACCTCCGTGACCTGCGCAAACGCGCCACTCGACGGAGTGGCACGCGCGCAAGACTCGTTGACTGTGGTGAAAAGTGGGGTACGGTGGTGGCCAGTGGGGCGGAAGGGAGCCCCCGAGCCGGAACCGGGCGGGGAGCCAACCGGATCCGGTAGGGAGGTGGAGGCCGGTGTTCCTCGGCACCCACACCCCGAAGCTGGACGACAAAGGGCGGCTCACGCTGCCCGCGAAGTTCCGCGAAGCCTTGGCAGGCGGGCTGATGGTCACCAAGGGGCAGGACCACTGTCTCTTCGTCTTCCCCCGTGCCGAGTTCGAGCAGATGGCCAGGAAGGTCGCCGAAGCCCCGTTCACGAACGAGGCGGTGCGGGCCTACCAGCGCTACCTGTTCGCCGGGACGGACGAGCAACGTCCGGACGGGCAAGGGCGCGTAGCCATCGCGCCGGAGCTGCGCCGGTACGCGGGGCTCAACAAGGAGTGCGTGGTGATCGGCGCGATCACCCGGCTCGAGATCTGGGATGCCCAGGCGTGGCAGGGCTACCTGGACGAACACGAGGACAGCTACGCACAGGCTCGGGAGGAAGTTCTGCCGGGCGTCTTCTAGGAGACGCCCTCAGCGCACCTGCGTCGTCGGGGGACGCGGGTACGCCGTTCGACGCGGATGCCGTGAGGCCTCTGTCCGCTCTTTGACCCTGGCGCACCTTCCCCGGTGCCAGGTCAGCAAGCGGGCGGGCAGGGACCTGACGGCATCCGCCGCATCTTCCCCGGAAACACTCGCGGCAGGAAGGGGGAAGACATGACGGACGAAGCCGAGCACGTTCCGGTGCTGCTGGACCGCATCGTCGAGCTGTTCGCCCCCGCATTGGCCGATCGCGACGCCGTTCTCGTCGACGCGACCGTGGGCCTCGGCGGTCATTCCGACGCGCTGCTCGCCGCGTTTCCCCGGCTCCGGCTGATCGGCCTCGACCGCGATCCCGCCGCGCTCGAGCGCTCCGCGGAGCGGCTCGCGCGGCACGGCGACCGCGTCGACCTCGTGCACACGGTCTACGACGGACTTCCCGAAGCGGTGTCCGGACTGGGACTGTCGCAAGTGGACGGAATCCTCTTCGACCTCGGCGTCTCGTCGATGCAGCTCGACCGCACCGAACGCGGGTTCGCCTATTCGCAGGACGCGCCGCTGGACATGCGGATGGATCCGACCACCGGGTTCACCGCCGCCGACGTGCTCAACACCTACGCGCCCGGCGAGCTGATCCGGATCCTGCGCGACTACGGCGAGGAACGCTTCGCGCAGCGGATCGTCCGCGCCGTGGTGGCGGAACGGGAGAAGGAACCGTTCACCCGCAGCGGAAGGCTGGTCGAACTGCTCTACTCCGCGGTGCCGGCGGCGAGCAGGCGCACCGGCGGGCATCCGGCGAAGCGCACCTTCCAGGCGCTGCGGATCGAGGTCAACGGCGAGCTGGAAGTGCTGCGCCGGGCGATGCCCGCGGCGCTGGGCGCGCTGGCGATGGACGGCCGGATCGTCGTCGAGTCCTATCAGTCCCTCGAGGACCGGCTGGTGAAGCAGGCGCTCGCGGAACTGGCGAAATCCCGGACGCCGGAAGGGCTTCCGGTCGAACTTCCCGGGCACGGGCCGGAATTGAAGCTCCTCACGCGGGGAGCGGAGAAGGCCGGCGAGAGCGAGATCGAGCACAACCCGCGGGCCGCCTCCGTGCGGCTGCGCGCAGCACAACGGATCGGAGAGCCGCGATGACCGCACCTACGAAGTCCCGCCGCTCGTCGTCGACCGCTGCGGAGCGGGCACCGCGGAACACCGTCACCGAGACGGAAGTCCCGGGGCGGCGGCGCACGACGGCCGCCGAGCGCGCGTACGCCCGGCGGGCGCAGCGGGCCGACCTGCTGCGCCAGCGCGCGCCGAAAAGGCCTGTCGCGGAACCGGAAACCGTCGTCGCGAAGACTGCGGGAACGCGGTTCAAGCTGCGCTGGCCCCGGTCGCGCGCGTCGTTCGTGCTCGTGATGATGGGGCTGCTGGCGGTCGGGGTCGCCGCGACGCTGTGGTTCACCACGCAGGCGATCGCTGATTCGTACCGGCTCGAAAAACTGCGCACGGACAGCGCTTCGCTCATGGAGACCAAGGACCGGCTGGAGCGCGAGGTCGCGAAGGCCCAGTCCCCGGCGTCTCTCGCGCCCGCGGCCAAGCAGCTGGGCATGGTGCCCGGCGGCGACCCGGCGCGCATCGTCGTCGGCAAGGACGGCAAGACGACCGTCGTCGGCGAACCGAAGAAGGCCCAGCCGGACGAGCAGGACTCGGCCGCGCCCCCGGCGCAGCCGGCCGCTCCGCCGGAGGGCGGCATCGAAGGCGACCTGTCGGGCACGCCCGCGGGGACCGCGGGAGGGCAGTGATGGCGGCAGGGGGCAACAGCCGTTCCCGGGCGGCGGGCAGCGCGCGGCGGACTTACGCCGCGGGCACCCGCCGCGCGGTCGCGAAACGGGGCAACGGCGGACAGCGCAGCCGGTTTTCCGCGGTGCGCATCATGCTGGTCGTGCTGATGGTGGTGGCGGGCGCGAAACTGGTGCAGGTGCAGTGGTTCGAGGCCCCCACGCTGTCGGCGGCGGCCGAACGGCAGCGCACGCTCACCATCGACATCCCGGCCCAGCGCGGGTCCATTGTGGACCGCAACGGCGCGAAGCTGGCGTTCAGCGTGGAAACCCGCACGCTGTCGGTGAACCTGCGGGCGCTGCACAAGACGATGGACGAGTACGCGAAGAAGTACCCGGACAAGGGCCGCAACTTCGAAACCGAGGTCGCCGGCGCGGCGAAGCTGATCGCGCAGAAGGTCCCGCACCTCACCACCGAGGCAGAACAGCTGGCGCTGCTGCACAAACAGCAGTCCTTCACCTACCTCGTCGACAACGTCGAGCCCTCCGTGGCCGACCAGATCGTCAAGAAGTACGCGTGGATCAGCGTCGAGAAGCGGGCCAAGCGCGAGTACCCGGGCGACACGCTCGCGTCGAACATCGTCGGCCTGTCGAACTGGCGGATGGACGATCCCGACGTCTCGAAGCACAACCTGCACGGCGTGATCGGGTTGGAGAAATCGCGCGACGCGGACCTGGCGGGAACGCCCGGCCGCGAGATCGTGAACACCCAGAACGGCAACGACAATCTGTACCTGCCGGGCACGGAGCACGTGCTCAACGCCGCCGTCCCGGGCTCCGACCTCGAGCTGACCATAGATTCCGACCTGCAGTTCGAACTGCAGCGCCAGCTGAGCGACTACGTCTCGAAGTCGAACGCCAAGGGCGGCCAGGCGGTCATCATGGACGCGAAGACGTCCGAGGTGTACGCGCTGGCCGACGCCAGCACGTTCAACCCGAACGACCCGTCCACGATCAAGGACGACCTGCTCAACAACCGGCCGGTCACCACGCCGTACGAACCCGGTTCGGTGAACAAGGTGATCACCGCGACCGCGGCGATCGACGACAAGATCGCCACGCCCACCTCGACGCTGGAGGTGCCGGGCTCGATCAAGATCGCCGACCGCACCGTGCACGACGCGTGGGTGCACGGCACGCAGACGTTCACCACCACCGGCGTGTTCGCGAAATCGTCCAACGTCGGCACGCTGGAGCTGGCGCAGCAAGTCGGCCCGGACCGGTATCTCGCGCTGCTGAAGAAATTCGGCATCGGGCAGAAGACCGGCATCGGCCTGCCTGGCGAGAGCTCCGGGTACGTGCCGCCGCGCAAGGACTGGTCTGCGTCCACGTTCGGCAACCTGCCGATCGGGCAGGGCCTTTCGATGACCGTGGTGCAGATGGCCGGGATGTACCAGGCGATCGCGAACGACGGCTTGCGCGTCGAGCCGCGGATCGTGAAGGCGAAGAAGAACCCGGACGGCACAGTGACGCCGGAAGCGCCGCCGAAGACCGAGCGCGTGGTGAGCCCGGAAACCGCTAAAACGGTGCGGGACATGCTGCGTTCGGTGGTGCAGAACGCGAAGAGCCCGAACTCGGGCACCGCGCCGTCGGCGGGGCTGGAGGGCTACCAGGTCTCCGGCAAGACCGGCACCGGCCAGCAGATCGACCCGCGCACCAAGGCGTACAGCTCGAGCCTGGCGAACATCACTTTCGCCGGGATCCTGCCCGCCGACCACCCGCGCTTCGTCGTCGGCATCCGGCTCGACGCGCCGGACACCACGCTGCCCGCCGGGCATTCCGCCGGGCCGCTGTTCCACACGATCGCGTCGTACCTGTCGCAGCGGTACCAGATTCCGCTGTCGGACGGTCCGTCGCCGGTGGTGCCGCTCGTCGTCGGCTGACCGCCGCGCCTTGCTAGAGGTACGTGAGGGGAACCCTGAGGGAATCAGATTCCCTCAGGGTTCCCCTCACGTACGTCTGCAGCGCCGGAACGCGCCCGTCGACCGAGGAGAACTCCGCGTACCGTCCGCGCCGCGCCCCTGCCGGGAGAAAACCCCAATGTGGCATTGGGCGCGTCCCACACACCCAATGCCACATTGGTTGCGCTCAACGCACCCAATGTGGCATTGGGGCCGCGTGCCGCGGGAAATGCGGTACCGGGAAACGCGATGCGGGCGGAGCAGGGCGCGGCGGAGCGGGGGATCGTCCACACGGGCCGGTGTGGCACTGGGGAAAGGGTTGTGCCGCAACGATCTTGACCGTCCCGCCTAGCACACTCGCGGCGGGCCCGCGCGTTCGCCGTACCGCGTTGGGTCACCCGGATCCGGCCTCGGTAACCTCTCCGGCGTGTCCGTGTCCTCGTCCCAGCCCCGAAGCGGGCCCGCTGCCGCCTCGCTGCCGGACAGCCCGGCCAAGGCCGCCGCCGCGCCGCCCCGGCCGGCCCGGATCGACCCGGTCCCGCTGGCCACTCTGCTCGCCCGTGCGGGAGCCCGGCTCATCGCCGACCGTCCCGAGGCCGCCGACCTCACCGTCACCGGCGCCACGCTGCGTGCGCAGCACGTGCTCCCCGGCGACCTGTTCGCCGGTCTTCCCGGAGCCCGCGCGCACGGAGCCGACTTCAGCGAGCAGGCGCTCGCCGCCGGAGCCGCGGCCGTCCTGACCGACCCGAGCGGGGCCGAGCGGCCCGCGCTGCGCGACGCGCCGGTGCCGGTCCTCGTGCACCCGGACCCGCGGGCCGCGCTCGGCGAGATCGCCGCGTGGATCTACGGCGAGCCGTCGCTGCACCTGTCGGTCCTCGGCGTCACCGGCACCTCCGGCAAGACCACCACCTCCTACCTGGTCGACGCGGGCCTGCGCGCCGCCGGGCGCACCACCGGCCTGATCGGCACGGTCGAGACCCGGATCGCCGGCGAGCGCCTGGCCAGCGGGTTCACCACGCCGGAGGCCCCGGACCTGCAGGCGCTGCTCGCGGTGATGCTGGAACGCGGCGTCACGCACGTGCCGATGGAGGTCTCCAGCCACGCGCTGGCGCTCGGCCGGGTCAACGGCACCCGGTTCGCGGTGGGCGCGTTCACCAACCTGTCGCAGGACCACCTCGACTTCCACAAGGACATGGAGGAGTACTTCGCCGCCAAGTCCCTGCTGTTCGACGGCCGCTCGACCACCGAGGTCGTCGTGGTCGACAGCGCGTGGGGGCAGGCGCTGCTCACTCCGCAGACGGTGACCGTGTCGATCGAAGCCGGAGCCGACGCGCTGTGGCGGGCCGCCGACATCGAGGCGACGCCGGCGGGGGAGCAGACCTTCACGCTGCTCGGGCCGGACGGGCTCAGCCGCGCGGCGAAGATCCCGCTGCCGGGCACGTTCAATGTCGCGAACGCGGTGCTCGCCGCGGCGATCCTGGACAGCGCGGGCATCGAGGCCGACGACATCGTCGCCGGGCTCGCCTCGGTGGAGGTGCCCGGCCGGATGGAGCGGGTCTACCTCGGCCAGGACTTCACCGCGGTGGTCGACTACGCGCACAAACCGGCCGCCGTGGCACAGGGCCTGGACGCCCTGCGCGCCCGCACCGACGGCCGGATCATCACCGTGCTGGGCTGCGGCGGCGACCGCGACACCGCGAAGCGCCCGATGATGGGCGAGGCCGCGGTGCGCCGCAGCGATCTCCTGATCGTCACCGACGACAACCCGCGTTCGGAGGATCCGGCCGCGATCCGCGCCGCGATGATGGCCGGGGCCCGCGCGGTCGGGCCCGCGGCGGGCGGCGAGGTCGTGGAGATCGGCGACCGGCGCGACGCGATCGCGTCCGCGGTGTCGCTCGCCAGGGCGGGGGACATCGTCCTGATCGCAGGCAAGGGCCATGAGACCGGCCAGGAGGTCCAGGGTGTGGTGCACCCGTTCTCCGACCGGGACGAGCTGGAGGCCGCCATCCGCAAGCGTCTCGAGGTGACCGCGTGATCGAGCTGAGCCTGGCCGAGATCGCCGACGTCGTCGGCGGCAGGCTGCACCGCACCGACGGATCCGCTGTCGTGACCGGCAGCGTCGAGTTCGACACCCGCGAGCTCGGTCCGGGCGGGCTGTTCATCGCCCTTCCCGGCGAGCGCGTCGACGGGCATGACTTCGCCGCGAAAGCGGTCGAGTCCGGCGCGGTCGGCGTGCTGGCCGCGCGGGAGGTCGACGCTCCGGCGATCGTCGTGCCGCCGCTGCCGCCGGGACAGGGCAACACCGGGTCGGTCGCGCTGACCGGCGACACCGACGGCTCCGGGGCCGCCGTGCTGGCCGCGCTGGCCAAGCTCGCGCGGCACGTCGTCGACCGGCTGGCGGCCGGCGGGTTGACCGTCATCGGCGTCACCGGTTCGTCCGGCAAGACCTCGACCAAGGACGTCATCGCGCAGCTGATCGAGCCGATGGGCCCGACGGTCGCGCCGCCCGGGTCGTTCAACAGCGAGCTGGGCCACCCGTGGACCGCGCTGCGGGCCGACGCCTCGACCAAGTTCCTTGTGCTGGAGATGTCCGCGCGCGGGGTCGGGCACATCGCCGAGGCAGCGGTGACCACGCCGCCTCGGATCGGTGCGGTGCTCAACGTCGGCAGCGCGCACGTCGGCGAGTTCGGCTCCCGCGAGGGCATCGCGAAGGCCAAGGGCGAGCTGGTCGAGGCGCTGCCCGAAGACGGTCTCGCGGTGCTGAACTTCGACGATCCGCTGGTCGCCGCCATGGCGAGCCGCACCAAGGCCCGCGTCGTGGGCGTGGGGGAGTCGGCCGGGGCGCAGGTCCGGGCCGCCGACATCACGGTCGACGAGGAGGCCCGCGCGTCCTTCCGGCTGATCACGCCCGAGGGCGAGGCTCCGGTGACGCTGCCGCTGCACGGCGAGCACCACGTCGGCAACGCGCTCTCCGCCGCCGCGATCGCGCGCGAGCTGGGCGCGACCACCGAGGAGATCGCGCAGCGGCTGTCGTCGCTGCAGCGGCGCTCGGAGCGCCGGATGGACGTCACCACCCGCGCGGACGGCGTCACGATCCTCAACGACTCGTACAACGCCAACCCGGAATCGGTCCGGGCCGGGCTGAAGGCGCTGGCCTCGATGAGCCGCTCCGGCCGCCGCGCGTGGGCGGTGCTCGGCGTGATGGGCGAGCTGGGCGAGGACTCGGTGACCGCGCACGACTCGATCGGGCGGCTCGTGGTCCGGCTGAACATCGAGAAGCTCGTCGTGGTCGGCCAGGACGCGGCCGCCATGCACCAGGGCGCGTTCCAGGAGGGTTCCTGGGGCGAGGAGTCGGTGCTGGTACCCGATGTCGAGGCCGCCGTCGCCGTACTGCATGATCAGCTCCGTCCCGGGGACGTGGTGCTGGTCAAGGCGTCCAAGGCCGCCGGTCTCTGGCGGGTGGCCGAAGCGCTGCTGGCCGATCCCGGGAACTCCCCCTCCACGTTGAACTCTGAACGCTCGAACGGTGGTCACGCGTGATCAACATCATGATCGCGGCCGCGGCGGGTCTGCTGGTCTCGATCCTGCTCACGCCCTACCTCATCCGGGTCTTCTCGCGGCAGGGCTTCGGCCAGGAGATCCGCGAGGAAGGCCCGCAGGGGCACAAGTCGAAGCGCGGCACGCCGACCATGGGCGGCGTCGCGATCATCACCGCGATGGTCGTCGGCTACTTCGTCGCGCACCTGATCACCTGGATCGGCAACTCGCGCGCGGCGGCGCCCTCGGCGTCCGGCCTGCTCGTGCTGATGCTCGCGGTCGGGCTCGGCCTGGTCGGCTTCCTCGACGACTTCATCAAGATCCGCAAGCAGCGCAACCTCGGGCTGAACAAGACCGCGAAGCTGGTCGGCCAGCTCGTGATCACCATCCTGTTCGCGGTGCTGTCGCTGCAGTTCAAGGACGCGCAGGGGCTGACCCCGGCGTCGCAGAGCCTGTCCTACGTCCGCGACCTGGCGCTCATCACGTTCCCGTCGGTCGTGTTCGTGATCTTCTGCTACATCGTCATCTCCGGCTGGTCGAACGCGGTGAACTTCACCGACGGCCTCGACGGGCTGGCCGGCGGCGCGGCGGCGATGGTGCTCGCGACGTACGTGGTCATCTCGTTCTGGCAGGCCCGGCTCTCCTGCTCGACCCAGCCGCTCCCGGCCTGCTACGACGTGCGGGACCCGCTCGACCTCGCCGTCGTCGCGGCGGCGGCCACCGGGGCCTGCGTCGGGTTCCTCTGGTGGAACGCCGCTCCGGCGAAGATCTTCATGGGCGACACCGGTTCGCTCGCTCTCGGCGGCCTCGTCGCCGGGCTGTCCATGACCACCCGTACCGAACTGCTCGCCATCGTCATCGGCGGCCTGTTCATGGTCGAGATGATCTCGGTGGTCACGCAGATCGCGGTCTTCCGCACGACGCGGCGGCGGCTGTTCCGGATGGCGCCGTTCCACCACCACTTCGAGCTGGCAGGGTGGGCCGAAACCACGGTGATCATCCGGTTCTGGCTGCTCTCGGCGATCTGCTGCATGTTCGGGCTCGGGCTGTTCTACAGCGAGCAGCTCAATTTCGGAGGCTGAGCCTTGCAGCTTGAGGGCAAACACGTGCTGGTCGCGGGCGCGGGCGTCACCGGGAAATCGGTCGTTCCCGTGCTGCGCGAGCTGGGCGCGCGGGTCACGGTCACCGACGGCAACGCCGAGCGGCTCGCCGAACTGGACGACCTCGGCGCCGAGCTGGTGCCCGGCCTGACCGAACCGCCCGCGGACACCGTGCTCGTGGTGACCAGCCCCGGCTGGCGGCCGACGTCTCCGCTGCTGGTCGCGGCGGCCGACGCGGGCATCGAGGTGATCGGCGACGTCGAGCTGGCGTGGCGGGTCGGGCAGCTGCGCGAGCATCCGCCCGCGTGGCTGGTGATCACCGGCACGAACGGCAAGACGACCACGGTCGGGATGCTGGAGTCGATCCTGCGCGCGGCCGGCGCGGACGCGGTGGCCTGCGGCAACGTCGGCTACCCGGTGCTGGACGCGGTCCGCGGCGGGCATCAGGTGCTGGCCGTCGAGCTGTCGAGCTTCCAGCTGCACTGGTCGTCCACGATCGCGCCGGACGCCTCGGTGGTGCTGAACCTCGCCGAGGACCACCTCGACTGGCACGGCTCGATGGAGGAGTACGCCGCGGCGAAGGGCCGCGCGCACCACCGTTCGCGCGCGGTCGTGCACAACGTCGACGACCCGTGGTCCACGCGGATCGCGGAGGAGCACGCGCCCGACGATGCCCGGCGGATCGGGTTCGTCCTCGACACCCCGCGCGCCGGAGAGCTCGGCCTGGTCGAAGACCTGCTGGTGGACCGCGCTTTCGGGGCTGACCCGGAGACGAGCGCCGAGGAACTGGCCGAGATCGCGGACGTCCGCCCGGCCGGACCGCACAACCTCGCGAACGCGCTCGCCGCGGCCGCGCTGGCCCGCGTGCATGGAGTTCCGCTCGCGGCGGTGCGGAAGGGGCTGCGCGCGTACGAGCCCGCGCCGCACCGCGCGGTGGAGGTCGCCGAGGTCGGCGGCGTCCGGTACATCAACGATTCGAAGGCCACCAACCCGCACGCCGCGCTCGGCTCGCTGCTCGCACACGAAAGCGTGGTCTGGATCGCCGGCGGGCAGCTCAAAGGCGCGTCGGTGGACGAGTTGGTCGCCGCGGTCGGCGGACGGCTGCGCGCGGCTGTCCTGCTGGGCGCCGATTCCCCCGTGATCGAAGCCGCTCTCTCGCGACACGCGCCGGATGTCCCGTGCAACCGCCTCCTTCCGGGTGACGATGAGCCCATGACTGCGGCGGTGAATGCGGCCAGCGCCCTGGCTCGTCCTGGTGACGTGGTGCTCCTCGCGCCCGCCGCCGCCTCGCTGGACATGTTCCGCGGCTACGGAGCGCGCGGCGACGCGTTCGAAGCCGCGGTGCGTGCGCTGGCCGACGGCGCGGCGGGGGCGGCGGATGACAGTCGTTGACGGAGACAAGCCCCGGCCGCGGCGCGTCCGCAAGGAAAGCCCGTTCGTCGCGCTCCGCACCGGGCTGACCGCCTGGCTTTCCCGCCCGCTCGCGTCGTTCCACCTGGTCCTCGCGCTCACCGGCATCCTCACCGTGATCGGCGCGGTGATGGTGCTGTCCGCGTCGTCGGTGGCCTCCTACAACCCGAAAACCGGCAGCGGCGTGTACGCGCTGTTCTTCCGGCACCTGATGTTCGTCGCGCTCGGCGGAATTGTGTTTTGGGTCGGCCTGCGGGTCCGCCTCGAACGGATCCGCCGGATGTCCGCGACGATGACGGTGATCTGCCTCGGCCTGCTGATGCTGGTGCTGACGCCGCTCGGGTCGACGGTGAACGGCTCGCAGGGCTGGTTCAAGCTGGGCGTGTTCACCTTCCAGCCGGTCGAGGCGGCGAAGGTGGCGCTGGCGTTCTGGGGCGCGCACATCCTGGTGATCAAGTACAGCAAGCTGCACCAGTGGCGGCACCTGCTGGTCCCGGTGGTGCCGGTGGCGCTGCTGATGTTCGCGCTGGTGATGATGCAGCCCGACCTCGGCGGCACGATCACCCTCGCGGTGGTGCTGCTCGGCCTGCTGTGGTTCGCCGGCGCGCCGAAACGGCTCTTCGGGGTGATCCTGGCCGGCGGCCTGAGCGGCGTGCTGGTGCTGGCGATCATCGCGCCCTACCGGCTCGCGCGGGTGATGTCGTTCCTGTCGCCGGACGCGGACACCTCGGCCGAGGGGTTCCAGGCGAACCAGGCCAAGCTGGCGCTCGCCGACGGCGGGCTGTTCGGCAAGGGGCTCGGGCAGGGCGCGTCGAACTGGGGCTACCTGCCGAACGTGCAGAACGACTTCATCTTCGCGCTGATCGGCGAGGAACTGGGCTTCGTGGGCTGCGCGGTGGTGCTGGCGCTGTTCGCCGGCGTCGCCGTGGTCGGCCTGCGCATCGCGACCCGCAACATCGACCCGTGGATCCGGATCGTCGCGGGCACGCTGACGGTGTTCCTCGTCGCGCAGGCGGCCATCAACATCGGCTACGTGGTCGGGCTGCTGCCGGTCACCGGCGTCACGCTGCCGCTGATCTCCTACGGCGGCACGTCGCTCGTGATCACCATGCTCATCATGGGCGTGCTGGCCAACGCCGCGCGGCACGAACCCGAGGCGGTGGCCGCACTGCGCTCGCACGGGCCGGGTAAATTCGGACGCCTGCTGCGGCTGCCCGCGCCCGATCCGTACCGCCCGCCGTCCTCCCGCAAGGGAACGCGCGCCGCGGGGAGCGGGACGAAGGCGGCCAGGCCGGCGCCGCGTGCGGCCCGGCCCGCACCGGCACAGGAACGCCGCCGGTCGGCGCGGCGGACTACAGCGAACCGCGGTGCCCGGGGCACCGCGAACCGGAGAGGTCATTGGTGAGCAAGCCCGTCAAGGGAACCGAGCGTTCGGCAGCGGGCCGGGCGCCGGTCGTCGTGGTCGCAGGCGGGGGCACCGCCGGGCACATCGAGCCCGCGCTCGCGCTGGCGGACGCCGTGAAGCGGCTGCGCCCGGACGCCGAAGTGGTCGCTCTCGGCACGGAACGCGGCCTGGAGAACAAGCTCGTGCCCGCGCGCGGGTACCCGCTGGAGCTGATCCCGCCGGTCCCGATGCCGCGCAAGCCGACGCCGGAACTGCTCCGGCTGCCGCTGAAGGTGCGCGATTCGGTCCGCCGCACCCGCGAGGTGCTCGACCGGGTGCACGCGGACGTCGTGGTCGGCTTCGGCGGCTACGTCGCGCTGCCGGCGTACCTCGCCGCGCGCGGCCGCACGCCGATCGTGGTGCACGAGGCGAACAAGTCGGCCGGGCTGGCCAACAAGGTCGGCGCCCGGTTCGCGTCCCGCGTCGCGGTCGCCGTGCCGGGCACGCCGCTGCCGAAGGCCGAGGTGGTCGGCATTCCGCTGCGCCGCTCGATCACGACGCTGGACCGGGCCGCGCTGCGGGCGCAGGCGCGCGAGTTCTTCGAGCTGGACCCGGACGCGCCGACGCTGCTGGTGTTCGGCGGCTCGCAGGGCGCGGCGTCGATCAACTCCGCGATTTCCGGCGCGGCGAAGGACTTCGCCGAGGCGGGCGTCGGCGTGCTGCACGCCCACGGCCCGAAGAATTCCCTTGTGGTGCAAGAGTTTCCCGGCCGCCCGCCGTACGTGCCGGTGCCGTACCTGGAGCGGATGGACCTGGCCTACGCCGCGGCGGACGCGGTGGTGTGCCGGTCCGGCGCGATGACCGCGGCCGAGGTGTCCGCGGTCGGGCTGCCCGCGGTGTTCGTCCCGCTGCCGCACGGCAACGGCGAACAGGCGGTCAACGCCCAGCCCGCGGTCGACGCCGGTGCGGCGCTGATGGTCGCCGACGCCGACCTCACCGCGGAAAAGGTCGCCGAGCTGGTGATCCCGCTGGTGACCGACGCCGACCGGGTCGCGCAGATGAGCGCCGCCGCGGTCGGGCTCGGCCACCGAGAGGCCGACGAGACCCTCGCCCGCATCGTTTTGGAGGCCGCCGGTGCCTGACACGCCCGAACTGCCCGCGCAGCTGCGCCGGGCGCACCTGATCGGGATCGGCGGGGCCGGGATGTCCGGCATCGCGCGGATCCTGCTCGCCCGCGGCGCGGCCGTGTCCGGGTCGGACGCCAAGGAATCGCGCGCGCTGCTTTCGCTGCGCGCGCAGGGCGCGACCCTGTTCGTCGGCCAGAAGGCGGAAAACCTCGGCGAGCTGGCCGAACCGCCGTCGGCCGTCGTGGTGTCGACCGCGATCAAGGAGACCAACCCGGAACTCGCCGCGGCCCGCGAGCGCGGCATCCCGGTGCTGCACCGCGCGCAGGCGCTGGCCGGGCTGATGGCCGGGCACCGCGTCGCGTGCATCGCGGGAACGCACGGCAAGACGTCGACCACGTCGATGCTCACCGTGGCGCTGCAGAACTGCCGGATGGACCCGTCGTTCGCGATCGGCGGCGACCTCAACGAATCCGGGGCCAACGCGCACCACGGCGAGGGCGGCGTGTTCGTCGCGGAAGCCGACGAGAGCGACGGTTCCTTCCTCACCTACGCGCCGTCGGTGGCGGTGGTGACGAACGTCGAGCCCGATCACCTCGACCACCACGGCACCGCCGAGGCGTACGTGAAGGTGTTCAGCGATTTCGTCGGCCAGATCGAGCCGGGCGGGCTGCTGATCGTGTGCGCCGACGACGAGGGCGCGGCCCGGCTGGGCGACGAGGCCGCCGCCGCCGGAGTGCGGGTGCGCCGTTACGGCCGCGCCGCTTCCGGCGAGGGCGACGTGCGCGTGCTCGACTACACGCCCGCGCCGGACGGCGGCGTTGTGCGAGTCGCGCTGGACGGCGGAGAACACGACCTCCGCGTCGCGGTGCCGGGCGAGCACATGGCGCTCAACGCGGTTGCCGCGCTGCTCGCCGGGCTCGAACTCGGCGCGCCGCTGGACGGCATGGCCGCCGGGCTCGCCGCGTTCGGCGGGGTCCGCCGCCGGTTCGAGTTCAAGGGCCGCGCGGGCGACGTCCGCGTGTACGACGACTACGCGCACCACCCGACCGAGGTGGCCGCGCAGCTGCGCGCGGTGCGTACCGCGGCGGGCAACGGACGCGTCGTCGTGGTGTTCCAGCCGCACCTGTTCTCGCGCACGCAGACCTTCGCTGCCGAGTTCGCCGAGGCGTTGTCGCTGGCCGACGAGGTCGTGGTGCTCGACGTGTTCGGCGCGCGCGAGGAGCCGGTGCCGGGCGTGACCGGCGCGCTGATCGCCGACCGCGTCACCGTGCCGGTGCACTACCAGCCCGCTTTCGACGTGGCCGCCGGCCTGGTCGCGGACCTCGTGCGGCCGGGCGATCTCGCGATCACCATGGGCGCGGGCGACGTGACGCAGCTGGGCCCGGAGATCCTGGCCGAGCTGGACCGGAGGGCCGGACGAGCATGACCGGGACCCGGCAGCAGCGCCGTCGCTCGCCCGCGCCTCGCGCGGGCGAGGAGCAGCGTGCTGCCCTGGCCCGGGAACGACGCGGGCGGCGGACCGAGGAGGAACGCCAGCGCACCCGCGCCCGGACCGCCGCGCGTTCGGGCCGTTCAGCTCGCTCTGCGCGGGCGTCCGCGCGGAAGTCCCGGCCGACTCGGGGCCAGGAGATCCGCCGCCGCTGGGTGGCGCTGCTGTCCGTGGTCACCCTGCTGGCGCTGGGGTACCTGCTGTTCTTCAGTTCGCTGCTCTCGGTGAAGACGATCGAGGTGCAGGGCGCGAAAACCGTGTCGGTGGACCAGATCCGCGCGACCGCCGCGGTGCCGGCCGGGCAGCCGATGCTGCGGGCGGACGTCGACGGCATCCGCGACCGGGTGGCGCAGATGCCGGGAATCGCGACGGTCGATGTGTCCCGGTCGTGGCCGACGACGCTGGAGATCGCGGTGACTGAGCGGACCGCGATCGCGTTCTTCGACAGCGGTCCCGGTGGCGACGGGGTGCATCTCGTCGACGGCGGCGGGGTCGTGTTCAAGACGGTGAAGACCCGTCCGGTCGGGTTGCCGGAGCTGAAGCTGCCGAAGGTGTCGGTGGATGACCCGGTCACCCGTGCGGTTACTGCGGTGCTCGGGGTGTTGCCGGAGCAGTTGCTGAAGCAGACGAAGACGGTCACTGCGCAGACCCCGGCGAGTGTCGAGTTCACGCTTTCTACCGGCAAGACCGTGCGGTGGGGGAACGCGGAGAACACCGATCGCAAGGCGAAGGTGCTGGCTGCGTTGCTGACGCAGCAGGGGAAGATCTACGACGTTTCCGCGCCGGAGTTGCCTACCATCACGTCCTAGGCCAGGTGTCCTGGCCGCTCCCTGGGGTTCGCTGGCTCTGAGTTCTCGTATGCCGTACGCTTGTCTGGTTCGTACGCCATACGAGAAGGTGGGGGCATGACGGTTCTGGTTACGGGTGCTACTGGCAATGTCGGGCGGCTGGTGGTTGACGAGCTGGTGGCTCGCGGGGTGCCGGTGCGGGCGTTGACGGTGGATCCGGAGCGGGCGGCGTTGCCTGGCGGGGTTGAGGTGGTGGTCGGGTCGCTGGCCAAGCCTTCGACTTTGCCTGCTGCGTTGGAGGGGGTTTCGGCGGTTTATCTGGCTCCTTATGCGCGGACTGTTTCCCGGTTTTGCGAGTTGGCTTCTTCAGCTGGGATTCGGCGGGTTGTCGCGTTGTCTGGGGCTAGTGTGGGGGATACGCATCCGGCTTCCAGCGGGCATGGGTTTGCTGCTGTTGAGGCCGCGGTGACTGCTGGCGGGTTTGATTGGACGTTTTTGCGGCCTGGGGCGTTTATGATCAATTCGCTGGGGTGGGCTGCTTCTGTTCGGGAGCGGGGGGAGGTTCGGTCGGTTTGCCCCTCGGCTACGCAGACGCCTATTGATTTGGGGGATATTGCTGCGGTGGCTGCTCATGTGCTGAGTACTGAGGGGCATGTGGGGCGGATTTACGAGTTGAGCGGGCCGGAGGGGGTTTCGCTTGCGGAGATGGCTGCGGCTATTGGGGTTGCGTTGGGGAAGCCGGTTCCGTTTGTGGAGTTGACTCCGGAGGAGCAGGTCGCGGAGTGGGTTGCGGCTGGGTATCCGGAGGAGATTGCTTCTTGGTTGCTGGAGATGTTTGAGTTCACTGCTTTGAATCCGCAAGCGCCTACTGGGGTTGTCGAGGAATTGCTGGGGCGGCCTGGGGTTTCTTATGCTGAGTGGGCTAAGGGGAATGTTGCTGCGTTTTCGTAAGTTTTCGGGGGCTCGTCGCCTGGCGGCGACATTGCGCCCGGTGGTTGCGTGGGGCACCCCGAAGCTTGATTGTGACTGCGCCGCGTTTTGGCTTCGTATCGGGGTGCGGGGGTGGTGTGGGTGCCTCGATAGTCGGGTGCGCTGGTGCGGCTGGGTGGCGTGGGTGCTTGGTGGGCTGGGTGCGCGGCCTGCGGTTTGGGCAGTGAGTGCGCGCGGCTGAGTGGATGGTCGCGTTGGGGTTCGCGAGGTGGGGCTGGGCAGCGCCCCAATGTGGCGTTGGGTGCATCTGACGCACCGAATGCCGCGTTGGGTGCGTGGGATGCACCGAATGCCGCGTTGGGTGCGTGGGATGCACCGAATGCCGCGTTGGGTGCGTGGGATGCACCGAATGCCGCGTTGGGTGCATCGTGGCAGTGGCGGTGGTCCGTGAAGGGGCCCTTGAGGGAATCTAAGTCCGTGAAGGAGCCCCTCGCGGCGACCGGAACGTGCGAGTGGGTCGTGAGGGGAACCCTCAGGGAATCAGATTCCCTCAGAGGGTGTTTCGAAACCCAGCGGCGTAGCCAAGCATCGGCTGTGATACGGGCGTGGCGCGGAGGCCATTGCGTGGCGGCGGGCAAGCCGCCATGTAGCACAAGGCTTCAACGACTAGCTGCCCGGGTTTCGAAACACCCTCTCAGGGTTCCCCTCATGCAACCAAGGGGGTCAGGCCAGGGCGGCGTCCAGCGTGATGGTGGTGCCGGAGAGGGCCTTGGAGACCGGGCAGGTTTGTTCGGCGGTCTTGGCCAGTTCGGCGAACTGGTCCGCGGTCACGCCGTCCAGTTTCGCGCGCAGGGTGATGGCGATGCCGCTGATTTCGAAGCCGCCACCGGTGGCCGGGCCCAGGGTGACCTCGGCGGAGACGTCGATGTAGTCGGCTTCCAGGTTTTGGGATTCCAAGACGCCGGAGAGGTTCATCGCCAGGCAGCTCGAGTGGGCGGCGGCGATGAGTTCTTCGGGGCTGGTGTGCCCGTCGGGATTGCCGGACCGGGTCGGGAAGGACACCTCGTAGGTGCCCAGGTTCGACGAGTCGAAGGTGACCTCGCCTTTGCCTTTCTGCAGTCCGCCGGTCCAGTGGGTGGTCGCGTCGCGGCTGGGCATCGCTCTCTCCTTGAATGCGGTCGGGGATGCGTACCCCCATGAAGATAGTGCGCAATTACATTGTGCGCAAGGTAATTCACGAAAACGGGTGGCCTCGTGCGGCAGAATTCTGGGGTGACCAATCCTCCTGAACGTCCTGACCCGCCGATGGCGGGGGACGAGCGCACTCAGCTCACCGGGTTTCTCGACTTCCTGCGGGCCAGCGTGGTGTGGAAATGCTCCGGCCTCTCCGACGACCAGGCTCGCCAGAAGCACGTTCCCAGCGAGTTGACCACGATCGCCGGGTTGTTGTGCCACCTCACGCTCGTCGAGAACTACTGGTTCCGCGTCGTGCTCGACGGGCAGCCGGACGAGTGGGCGGATCGGCTCGAAATCGACCGGGACGCTGAGTTCCGGGTCGCGTTGGAGCTGCCGATGACGCAGTTGATCGCTGATTACGAGGCCGAGACCGAGAAGTGCCGGGCGGTGGTCGCGGCTCGGGGGTTCGAGGACACGGTGTTGTTCAAGGGGGATAAGCCGCTCACCGTGCGTTGGGTTGTCACGCACATGATCGAGGAGACCGCGCGCCATCTCGGGCACTTGGACCTTTTGCGCGAGCTGACCGACGGTCTCACCGGCGAGTGAGCCTCGATCGCGCGCAGCTGGTCGACGACCTCGAACTGCTGCGCGCGACCGTGGCGTGGAAGTGCTCCGGACTCACCGACGAACAGGCTCGCTGGCCCGGCGAGCTGATGACTGCTGCCGGGATTCTGTGGCATCTCGCGTTGGTGGAGAACACCATGTACGACGTCGTCGTCACCGGGCAGCCGGAGCGGTGGGCCGAGCGGCTGGAGGCGGGGCGCGACGCTGCGTTCGAGGTGGGGCTCGACCTGCCGGTCGAGGAGGTGCGCAGCGCTTATCGGGACAATGTCGAGCTGTGTCGCCAGGTCATCGCGGATCGGTCACTGGAGGATCCGGTGGGGTTCGAGGGCGATCAGTTGGTGACCGTGGCGACGGTGGTCGAGTACTTGGTGAAGGAGACCGCGCGGCATCTTGAGTTGTTGCGGGGGCTCATCGGGGAGTGAGTTTCTTCGGGGGCAGCGGCAGGAATCCACTGGTGCGGGCGATGTAGTCGGCGTAGCCGGGGCGGGTCTGCTGCATGCCTTTCTCCAGCATGGGCTTGCCGGTGCCGCGGGCGAGGGTGAAGGTCATCGCGACCGGAGAAAGCACTGTCGCCGCACCGGGCCACGTTGAGCAGGCCAGCAGGTAGAGGCCCCACCAGACGCAGGCGTCGCCGAAGTAGTTCGGGTGGCGGGTGTAGCGCCAGAGGCCGGTGTCCAGGACCTCGCCTTGGTTCGCTGGGTTGGCGCGGAAGCGGCGGAGTTGTTCGTCGCCGATGGTTTCGAAGGCGAAGCCGAGCAGCCAGACCGCCACGCCCAGCCAGGCGGTGACGCCGAAACCCGTGCCGGACATGGCGAATTGCACGGGCAGCGAAACGAACCACAGGACCACGGCTTGCATCAGGTAGGTCCGCACGAAGATCCGGACGCCGGGGTTCTGGCCGGCGCGTTCGACAATCTGCTGGTAACGCGGGTCTTCCGGCTTGTCGCGGTTGCGCAGGTGCAGGTGGACGGCCAGGCGGACGCCCCAGATGACGGTGAGGGCGGCGGTGGTCAGCCGCAGGGCGAGCGGGCCGGTGCCGAAGGGGAACGAGACCACGGCTACGAGGGCGAAACCCAAGCCCCAGAAGGTGTCGATGGTGTCGTAGCGACGGCGCAGGCGGGCGATGCCGAAGGTCAAAGTCACCGCGGCCAGGGTGACTCCGGCGGTGAGGCCGAGCAGCGCGATCATGCCCACTCCCTCGTCCACGGCATTCCGGAGCGGCCGTTCGCGTCTGGTCGCACGGCCAGGATCTGGTCCACGCCCATGCGGTTCTCCTCGAAGGCGAGTGCGCCGCCGACCAGGTACAGCCGCCAGACTCGGGCGCCTGCCTCGCCGATCAACGCGACGGCCTCGTCCCAGTGTTGCTCCAGCGTGTCCGCCCAGGCTCGAACGGTCGGGACGTAGTGCTCGCGCAACACGTGCACGTCGCGGATTTCGAAGCCGGCGGTTTCCAGGTGGCCGAGGGTGCGGCTCAGCGGGCGCATGGTCATGTCGGGGGCGATGTAGCGCTCGATGAACGCACCGCCGCCGGGCGCGACGGCTCCGCGCGACATCTGTTGCAGCAGCAGTCGTCCGGTGGGTTTGAGCATGCGGAACAACGTGGCGGTGTAGGTCGGGTAGTTGTCCTCACCGACGTGTTCGCCCATTTCGATGGAGGCTACGGCGTCGAAGGATTCTCCGGCGAGTTCCCGGTAGTCCTGCCTGCGGATCTCGACGCGGTCGTCCAGGTCGTGCTGTGCCAGGCGGGCTTTGACGTGCTGTACCTGCTCGGCGGAGATCGTGACGCCGACGGCCTCGACACCATGATGCTTCGCCGCGTGCACGAGGAGCGAACCCCAGCCGCAGCCGACGTCGAGGAGGCGCATACCTGGTCGGAGGCCGAGTTTCCGGCAGATCAGTTCGAGTTTGTCGTGCTGGGCGCGGGAGAGATCGGCGGATTCGGACCAGTAGCCCGAGGAGTACGCCATCGAATCGTCCATCAGCAGCTGGTAGAAGGCGTTCGACAGGTCGTAGTGATGCGAGATCGCCGACCGGTCCCGGCCGAGGGTGTGCAGCTTTCCGCGCAGCCGGGCTTCCTCGGCGGGCGGCTTCGGCGGCAGGCCGAACACTCCGAGCCGGGCGGCCAAGCGGATCGCCTCGCCGAAGTCGCGGGCGGACAGCTGCGGCCGGTAAGCCCAGGCTCGCCGGAAGCCTTCGGTGAGATCGCCCTCGACGTCCAGGTCGCCCGACACGTAAGCCCGCGCCAGGCCCAGCTCGCCGGGCGAGTACAGCAGCCAGCGCAGCGCGCGGCGGTTTTTCAGGACGACGGTCGGCCCGGCAGGCCCGGCCTGGTGGCCGTCCCAGGTGCGGACGGCCACCGGGAGCGGACCGCCGAGGATGCGTTCGGCGAAGTCGGCCAGTCGGTGAGCTGCGGATTTCGGCATACCAGGGCTTCGGAGCCGACGGTCGCGCGGATTGGTACCAATCCAAGCTGTCGACCGCGCCGAATGCCTTCCGTGCACCACACCACGGGACAACGCATCGCTGTCATCGGCAGCGGGGTCGCCGGCCTCACCGCCGCGTACCTGCTGCAGCGCCGCCACGAGGTTCTGCTGTTCGAGGCCGACGACCGGCTCGGCGGACACGCCCACACCCACGACGTGCCGAGCGCACACGGCGGGACGGTCGCCGTCGATTCCGGGTTCCTCGTCCACAACGAGCGCACCTATCCGACGCTGCTGCGGCTGTTCGGCGAACTCGGCGTGCGCACCCGCGAGACCGAGATGTCGATGAGCATCCGCTGCGACGGCTGCGGCCTGCAGTACGCCGGGGCGAAAGGCCTGCGCGGGCTGTTCGCGCAGCGGAGCAACGCCGCGTCGACGCGTTACCTGCTCATGCTGGCCGAGGTGAAGCGGTTCCACCGGCACGCCGAACGGCTGCTGTCCCGTGCTGACGCGGGCGACGTCCCGCTCGGCGCGTTCCTGGCGATCGGCGGGTATTCGCAGTACTTCGTGGACCATTTCGTGCTGCCGCTCGTTTCGACGGTGTGGTCCGCCGATCGCACCGACACGATGCAGTATCCGGCGCGGTACCTGTTCGAATTCCTGCGCAATCACGGAATGCTCACCGTGCGGAACTCGCCTACGTGGCGGACGGTCGTCGGCGGTTCGCGGGAGTACGTCGAGCGGGCGGCGAAACAGCTGACTGCCGTGCATTTGTCCACTCCGGTTCGCTCGGTGCAGCGGACCGCGCGCGGCGTCGAGGTGCGCGATGATGCCGACACCGCGCACCGGGTCGACCGGGTTGTGGTGGCGACCCACGCCGATCAGGCGTTGCGGCTGCTGGCGAATCCCACCGCAGCGGAACACGAACTGCTCAGCACCTTCCGCTACTCGCGCAACGAAGCCTTGCTGCACACCGATCCGGCCGTGTTGCCGACCGCGGCTGCCGCCCGCGCCTCCTGGAATTACCGGACGCCTGGCTGCGGTGCCGATCTGCACGCCGTCCAAGTCACTTACGACCTGAACCGGCTGATGGGTCTCGAGGAAGCGACGACGTACGCCGTCACGCTCAATCCGAGCGACGGCCTCGATTCCGCCGCGGTGGTCGCGAAAATGTCTTACGAACACCCGATCTATACGCCGGAATCCGTTGCCGCGCAAAGGCGTCTGTCGGAATTGAACGACGGGGTCATCGCGTACGCCGGTGCTTATCAAGGCTGGGGATTCCACGAGGACGGCTGTTCCTCCGGCGTCCGCGCCGCGGCCAGTTTCGGGGTGACCTGGTGACCGCTCTCTACGACGCCACTGTCGCGCACGTCCGCCGGGTCGATCCGCCGTACTCGTTCGCACACCGGATGTACCTGTGGCTGACCGACCTCGACCGCCTGCCGCGGCTGCCGTGGTGGCTCCGGCCGTTCGCGCGCTTCGACGGCCGCGACCACTTCGACCGGGACGAGCCCGGCGACATCCGGTCCAAACTGGACGCTTGGCTCGCGCACCGCGGAGTGGACTTGCGCGGCGGGCCGGTGACGATGCTCGCTTCGGCGCGTGTTCTCGGGTACGTGTTCAATCCGATCACCGTCTACTGGTGCCACACGCCCGACGGCGCGCTCGCCTGCGTGGTCGCCGAGGTGCACAACACCTACGGCGGCCGGCATGCCTACCTGCTCCAGCCGGGGGAAGACCTTCGGGCGGACAAGGAGTTCTACGTGTCGCCGTTCCAGGAGATGACGGGGGAGTACCGGATGCACCTGCCGCGCCCGGACGCGCTGCTGGCGTTGACCGTCGTCCTGCACCGCGACGGCGACGCCGCGCTGACGGCTACGCTGCGAGGAGTCCGCCGTCCGGCCGGGATCCGCACGCTCGCGCGGTTCCTGCTGGGCCGGCCGCTGCAACCGCAGCGCGTCGCCGCGCTGATCCGTCGCCACGGGCTCGCGCTGTGGCGGCGCAAGGCCCCGCTCGCCGCCCGGACCGGACAGAACACGGCAGGAGTCCTCCATGGATGAGAGCGCACGCCCGGCCGACCGGCTCTCGGCGGTGCCGTCGTCGCCGAGCGCCGAGGACCTGATGGCGCTGGTCGCGAAGGGGGACGAACGCGCCTTCGAGCGGCTTTACGATCAGCTCGCCGGTCCCGTCTACGGGCTCGTCCGCCGCATCGTGCGGGACCCCGCGCAGTCCGAGGAGGTCGCGCAGGAGGTGCTCGTGGAGCTGTGGAAGACCGCCACGCGCTACTCGGCGGCGAAGGGCAGCGTCCTGAACTGGGCGATGACCCTCGCGCACCGGCGCGCGGTCGACCGGGTGCGGTCCGCGCGGGCGAGCACCGAACGCGAACGGAAAGCGACCTTCGAAGCCGCGCGCGGACGTCCGTTCGACGAGGTCGCCGAATCCGTCGCGACCCGGCTGGAACGCTCGCAGGTGCGGCGCTGCCTGAAGACGCTGACCGAATTGCAGCGGGAATCCGTCCTCCTGGCCTACTACCAGGGCTACACCTACCGCGAGGTCGCCGACGTGCTGGACACGCCGCAGGGGACGGTCAAGACCAGACTGCGCGACGGATTGATCCGGCTGCGCGACTGCCTGGGGGTGACGGCGTGACCAGTCCGGAGATGCACACGTTGGCCGGCGCGTACGCGCTCGACGCGCTGTCGGAGGTCGAGCGGGCCCAATTCCGTCGTCATCTCGACCAGTGCGAGGCCTGCGCACAGGAAGTGCGGGAACTGAGCGAGACCGCGGCCCGGCTCGGCGCGGCGATGGACGAGCAGCCGCCGTCCGGCCTCAAGGACCGAGTCCTCGCGGAGATGCGCACGACCCGCCAAGTGCCGCCGCGAACCGATTCCGCCGAACCGCGCCCGCGCGGCCCGCGCCGCTGGCCGATGCTGATCGCCGCCGCCGCTGCCGTCGTCGGGCTCGCCTTGGCCGGCGTGTTCGGCGGGATCGCTCTGCACACCAGCAGCCAGCTCACCAGCGCACAGTCCGAATTGGACGCCGCGCGCGACCGGTACCTGCCGGTGGCCGAGTTGCTGACCGCGCCGGACGCGCGGACCGAGCACGTCGTGTCGCCGCGCGGGGGCGGCGGCACGGTGGTGGTTTCGCGGAAGCTGGACCGCGTGATGTTCATGCAGTCCGGGCTGCCGCCGGTCCAGTCCGGGAAGGTGTACGAGGCCTGGCTGATGGGCCCGGATCTCGCGCCGCGACCGGCCGGACTGCTGCCCGGGGGACCGTCGGGTTCGCTGGTGGTGGCGGACGGTTTGGCTGGTGCGCAGCAGTTCGCGATCAGTGTCGAGCAGGCAGGTGGGGCGCCGTCGGGGAAGCCGTCGAGCGACGTCGTGCTGGTCACTTCGGTGCCCGCATAGCAGACCGCGCGCCGGGCTTCGCGGCGGGCTCCGGCCTTGCGCACGGCTTCGCGTTGTGGCAAAACACCTTTGCCGCTCACGGCGTGGCTACTGGATTAGAGCTTGCGCGGCGCCTACCGTCCTGCCTTGACGCCGGTGGTTGACATAACTCTCACTCTCGGGTTGAGGTTGAGGGTTTCCGGCCCCGGCGGGCGGCATGTGCACATCACGATCAGGAAGGCGGACCCGATGACGCCCCCGCACAACTACCTTGCGGTGATCAAGGTCGTCGGCATCGGCGGCGGCGGCGTGAACGCCGTGAACCGGATGATCGAGGTCGGCCTCAAGGGTGTCGAGTTCATCGCGGTGAACACCGACGCCCAGGCACTGCTCATGTCCGACGCCGACGTCAAGCTCGACATCGGCCGGGAACTCACCCGCGGACTCGGCGCCGGAGCCGCCCCCGAGGTGGGGCAGAAGGCGGCCGAGGACCACCGCGAGGAAATCGAAGAGGTCATCAAGGGCGCCGACATGGTGTTCGTGACCGCGGGCGAGGGCGGCGGCACCGGCACCGGCGGCGCGCCGGTCGTCGCGCAGATCGCCCGCAAGCTCGGCGCGCTCACGATCGGCGTGGTGACCCGCCCCTTCACCTTCGAGGGCAAACGCCGCGGCAAGCAGGCCGAGGACGGCATCCAGCAGCTGCGCAACGAATGCGACACGCTGATCGTGATCCCGAACGACCGGCTGCTGCAGCTCGGCGACATCGGCGTGTCCCTGATGGACGCGTTCCGTTCCGCCGACGAGGTGCTGCTCTCCGGTGTCCAGGGCATCACCGACCTGATCACCACGCCGGGTCTGATCAACCTGGACTTCGCCGACGTCAAGAGCGTCATGTCCGGCGCGGGCTCCGCGCTGATGGGCATCGGCTCCGCGCGCGGCGAAGGGCGGGCGATACAAGCCGCGGAGAAGGCGATCAATTCGCCGCTGCTGGAAGCGTCGATGGACGGGGCGCACGGCGCGCTGCTGTCCATAGCGGGCGGATCGGACCTCGGGCTGTTCGAGATCAACGAGGCCGCGTCGCTCGTGCAGGAATCGGCGCACCCGGACGCGAACATCATCTTCGGGACGATCATCGACGACTCCCTCGGCGACGAGGTCCGCGTCACGGTGATCGCGGCCGGCTTCGACGCCGGCGCGCCCACGCACAAGAAACTCGACCCGCCCGCGTTCGGCGGCAAACAAGGCAACGGCACCGCGTCCGCCGCGGCGGGCCAGGTCGGCGGCGGTTCGGCTCCGCAGTCCCCGCCGCAGACCGGGGCGACCCCGGTGCCGCCCGCGGGCAGCTCCGGCTACCCGGTGGCTCCGCCGCGGACCCCGTCGTCGGGCCTGCCGCAGCCGGGCACCGGTACCCCGCCGGGCGGCCTCCCGCAACCCGGAGGCGGCACGCGGGGGTATTCGCCGATCGGTTCGGGTTCTGCGACGGGCGGTCTGCCGAGCCGCCCGACGACGGTCCACGACGACCCGACCGACGACGACGTGGACGTGCCGCCGTTCATGCGGCGGTAAGCACGGTTTTCCGGCAGGCGGCCGTCCCGACACGTTCGGGGCGGCCGTTGTCGTATCTCGTGAGTGTTTATGCCGGTTCTAACCGGCATTGCCGCGCACGAGGCTCGGGAGGGCAGCCGCCGCGGTTTTTGGCAGGATGGCGGGGTGCGAGTACGACGAGTGGTCACGACCAGGGCGGGCGGGGCTTCCCGGCCGCCGTACGAGAGTTTCAACCTCGGGGACCACGTCGGCGACGACGCGGGCGACGTCTACGCCAACCGCAAGCGGCTGGCGTCCGAGCTCGGTCTCGCCGAGGACAAGCTGGCCTGGATGGAACAGGTGCACGGCCGCACCGCGACGGTCGTGGACGGCACCGAGACGTTGGCAGCCGAAGCCACCGACGCGCTGGTGACTGACCGTCCGGGCGTCGCGCTCGTGGTGCTGGTCGCGGACTGCGTTCCGGTGCTCATGGCGGATCCGGAAGCGGGCGTCGTCGCCGCGGTGCACGCGGGACGGGTCGGGGCGCGCGTCGGCGTGGTGCCCGCCGCGCTGGAGGCGATGCGCGAACTCGGGGCCGAACCGAACCGGGTCGAGGCGTTGCTGGGGCCGGCGATTTGCGGCGATTGCTACGAGGTCCCGGCCGCGATGGCCGCCGACGTCGAGAAGCATCTGCCCGGCAGCTCCTGCAAAACGCGCAAGGGCACGACCGGTCTAGACCTGCGAGCGGGGCTCTGGCAGCAGCTGGCCGACCTGGGCGTCGGACGCGTCGGGGCGGACCCGCGGTGCACGGCGGAGGACAAGACGCTGTTCAGCTTCCGCCGCGACGGCACCACCGGCCGGATCGCCGGCATCACCTGGCTGGAAGAGGAGAAAGCGTGACCGAGGAGCGGCGGGCGGAGCTGGCGGCGTCGCTGGCCGCGGTCGAGGAGCGCATCGCGAACGCCTGCGCGGCGGCCGGGCGGTCCCGCGACGAGGTGCGGCTGCTGGGCGTCACCAAAACCTTCCCGGCGACTGACGCCGCGCTGCTCACCGACCTCGGACTGCTGAACCTCGCCGAAAACCGAGACCAGGAAGCCGGTCCGAAGGCGGCCGAGGTCGCGGAACTGCGTCCGGATGTCACGCCGCGCTGGCACATGGTCGGGCGGCTGCAGCGGAACAAGGCGCGCTCGGTGGTGCGCTGGGCGGCCGAGGTCCAGTCGGTCGACTCGGTGCGGCTCGCCGACGCGCTCGCCCGCGCGGTCGCGGCCGCGCAGGAGGCGGGGGAACGGACCGGACCGCTCGACGTATTGGTCCAGGTGAGCCTCGACGGCGACGTCGCGCGCGGCGGGACCCTGCTGGAAGACGTCGACGCCCTCGCCGACCACATCGCCCACACGGGGGAGCTGCGGTTGCGAGGCGTGATGGCTGTGGCCCCGTTAGGGGAAGACCCGGGCACTGCTTTTGCCCGGCTGTCCCGCTCGGCGGAAAGAGTTCGCGCCCGGTATCCGGAAGCCGCTGACGTGTCCGCCGGAATGAGCCATGATCTGGACCAGGCGATCCGGCACGGCTCGACGTGTGTGCGTGTCGGAACCGCGTTGCTCGGCGGGCGCGGTTTAGCCTCGCCGTAGGGAGCCCGCCCGGTGGTCACGTTTCGTGTCCGGCCGGTCGGGGCACAACGGTGCGGGAGCGGCAAGGGCTAGGGAGAGGCTATGAGCGCGCTGCAGAAGCTGAAGGCCTACTTCGGGATGGTGCCCGCGGACGAAGACGGCTACGACGACGGTTACGACGAGTACGACGACGGCTACGACCAGCCGCCGGCCCGGACCCGGGCGCGTTACCGCGACGTCGAAGAGAGCTACGACGAGCCCGCCGCGCGCGTGCGGTCGCGGGCGATGGCGGCCGAGCCGTCCACGCACGGCGCGCTCGCCGTGGACCGCCAGCCGGAGCCGGTCGCCCGGCTGCGGCCGGTCGCCGAACCGGTCGCCGCGCCGGCCCGGGACCCGCTCAGCCGGATCACGACGCTGCACCCGACGAGCTACATCGAGGCGCGGGCGATCGGCGAGCACTACCGCGAGGGCATTCCGGTGATCATCAACCTCACCGAGATGGAGAACGCGGACGCCAAGCGGATCGTGGACTTCGCGGCGGGGCTGGCGTTCGCCGTGCGGGGGTCGATGGACAAGGTCACCAACAAGGTGTTCCTTCTCTCACCGCCCGATGTGGACGTGACCGCCGAGGACCGCCGGCGGATCGCCGAGGGCGGATTGTTCCTGCGCGGGTGAACACGGCCGGACCGCTGGGCGCAGCCAGACGTGATTTTGTCGACTATGTCGCCCTCGGGGCGGCTGGTCGCGCCCAACTCGGCCGTCCCCCGCTAGAGTGGTCGCCGTGAATGCTGTGTGGCTTGCGATCTGGTACGTGCTGTTTGCCTTCTGGCTGCTGCTCACGGCCCGGATCGTGGTCGAGCTCGTGCGGACTTTCGCACGGGAATGGCGTCCCGCCGGAGGGGTTGCGGTGACGCTCGAGACCATCTACACAGTGACCGACCCGCCGGTGCGGTTGTTCCGCAGGATCATTCCGATGGTCCGGATCGGCGGCGTAGGACTGGACTTGTCGATTATGGTGCTGCTGTTGGTTGTGTTCTTCGCGATGCAACTGACACCCAGGTGATCGGGGAAAACCCGGGTGTGTCCTGCAGGCCATGGAGTGCGTGAGGTGATCTGATGTCGTTGACCCCCGCTGACGTGCATAACGTCGCGTTCAGCAAGCCGCCCATCGGCAAGAGGGGCTACAACGAGGACGAGGTGGACGCGTTCCTCGACCTGGTGGAGACCGAGCTTGCCCGGTTGATCGAGGACAACAACGAGCTGCGGCAGCAGGTGGAGCAGCTCGACGCCGAGCTGGAGTCGACCCGCTCCGAGCTCGAGAACGCGAAGGTCGCCGGCCCGCCGCCGGGCCGCGACCCCGAGCCGTCGCGGCGGCTCGCCCCGGTTCCGCCGCCCGCGTCGGCGATGGAGCAGACCCAGGCGCACTCGATGGTTCCCGACAGCGGCGAGCCGAATGTGCAGGCCGCCAAGGTCCTCGGCCTGGCGCAGGAAATGGCCGACCGGCTCACCGCCGAGGCGAAGACCGAGTCCGACGGGATGCTGGCGGAGGCGCGGACCAAGTCCGAGCAGCTGCTGTCCGACGCGCGGGCGAAGTCCGACTCGATGGTGAACGAGGCGCGCACCCGCGCCGAGACGATGCTGAACGACGCGCGCACGCGCGCCGAGACGCTGGAGCGCCAGGCGCGCGACAAGGCGACCACCATGGAACGCGAGTCGCAGCGCAAGTACACCGAGACGATGAACAACCTGAACGCCGAAAAGGGCGCTCTGGGCAAGAAGATCGAAGAACTCCGCACGATCGAGCGCGAATACCGCACCCGGCTGCGCGGATTCCTCGAGTCCCAGCTGCGCGAGCTCGACGACCGAGGCTCCGCGGCCCCGGCGTCGGCGTCGTCGGGTTCGAGCCAGTCCTCGACCGGGACCAGCGGTCAGGGTTACTCGTTCGGCCCGCGCGCCGAGGCCGGCTGACCCACTGCCGATACGCACCCCGCCGGATGACCTTCCGACCCGGCGGGGTTTCGGCGTGTCCGGATCCGGTGCCGCCACGGTGGGGAATCGGCGGGGTACGCCGCGTGGGCGGGTCGCATCCGGAAAACGGGCGGCCCGTGTTGTAATTCAGCGTGCTCTACATCGTCCTTCTTCTGGTGCTGGCGGCTCTCGGGCTGCTCGTCACGGCGCTCATCACGGGCACCTCGCTGTGGGCCTGGGTTTCCATCGGCCTTTCCGTGCTCGCCGGGCTGCTTTTGCTCGTCGACTGGCTGCGGCGGCGCAAGCGCGCGGACGCCGGTGACGCCGCGGACTCCGACGCCGAGCCGGAGACGGATTCGGACGCCGACCCGGATTCGGAGAAGAAGGACGAGGCGGCCCCGGCCGAGGAGGACGCCGAGCAGACCGCGCTGCTCCCCGCGACGGGAGAGCTGGGCGATCCGGCGGACGTGCCGGAACCGAAGGCCGAGAAGCCCGCTTCGGAAGGCGAGCCCAAATCCGAAGCCAAGGCAGTGCGCGACACTCCGCCCGGCGTCGAGGAAACCGCGCCGGAGGACCTCGAGGTGGTCAAGGAACTCGAGGACGAGGTCGTGGTCGTCGACGAGTACCCGCGCTACCACCTGGTGGACTGCGGCTGGCTGTCCGGTCGCGACACCATCCCGATCGGCGTCGGCGAGGCGCGGCAGCTGGGCTTCACGCCGTGTGCGCGGTGCGGTCCGGACGCGGTGCTTGCCGCGGCGCATCGCTGACTCCCAGCACCTCTTCCAGTACCCGTGCGCCATTCTCGGTGAGCTGAACCGCTCGATGCGCCTTCGCGCGTGACCGGAGCCATCCTGCGTCCATGAACCGTCGGGTGACGGCTGCGCCCAGCGCTCCCGCCAGGTGATGGCGCTGCTCCGTCCAATCCAGACAGAAGCGCAGCAGTGGACGACGGCTCTCTGCGGCTGCCTCGACATCCACGCCTAACGCGGCGAAGACCTCGTCGGCGGCAGGACCCAGCACGTACGGATGTTCTTGCAGCTGCGAGGAGATCCGGTCCCCGGGCCGTCGCCGGGTGGTCGGGTCACCGTCCACAGTGGCCAGTGCGCCGCGGTCGAGCAAAGCCGCCGTCACGGTCACGCCCAGTCGCCCGGCGACGTGGTCGTAGCACAATCTCGCCGTGCGCAAGGCTTCCGCGCGCGTGCCTTCCCGCAGCGAGCGGACCGGGCGCGCGGGGGAGTGCCGGGCGAGCGCTTCCAACAGATCCGGGGCCGCACCGGCGATGCGGTAAAACCGGTGCCGGCCGGACTTTTCCGCAGTCACCAAGCCCGCAGCCAGCAACTTCGACAGGTGCGCGCTCACGCCCTGCGCGGTCAGACCCGCCTCGCCAGCCAGTACCGACGCGGCCAGCGACCGGCCGTCCGCCAGCGCCATCATCACCCGGACCCGCGCCGGATCGGCGAACAGGGCGGCGGTGCGCGCGATGTCGGCGTCTCCTTCCATGCCTCCAGCATGCCCCCGGCACACTTCCACCGCGACGGAAGCGTTCCCGGTGTCTGCTGGACCCATGCGCACCGCGATCTTGTTCACCATGTGCGCCGGGATGTTCCTGGTGCAGCTCGACGTCACCGTCGTCAACGTCGCTCTCCCCACTCTCGGCAGCGAACTCCACGCGGACGTTCCGCAGGTGCAATGGGTGGTGGTCGGGTATTCGGTCGTGCTCGCCGCGTTGCTGCTGACCGGCGGAGCGCTCGGCGACGTCCTCGGGCACCGCGGCGTGGTGCTGACCGGGCTGGCCGTTTTCGGGGCTGCTTCGGCGGCGTGCGGGCTGGCGCAATCGGCGGGCTGGCTCGTCGCGGCTCGAGCGGTGCAGGGCGTCGGGGCGGCGTTGTTGCTGCCGGGCACGATGGCCGTCATCACCGGGACGTTCCCCGGACGCTCGGAACGGGCCCGGGCATTGGGGATTTGGGCCGGGATTTCGGCGCTCGCGCTGCCCGCTGGACCGTTGCTGGGCGGGATTCTCGTGCAGACGGCCGGGTGGCGGCCGGTGTTCTGGCTGAACGTCCCGATCGTCGCCGCGGCGGCCGTCGCGACTCGCCGGATGGTGCCGCCGGACGTCCGGAAACCGGGCCGCGTCGACGTTCCCGGGGCGGCGACCGCGGCCCTGGCGCTCGGCTCTGGCGTGTACGCGGTGATCGCGAAGACGCCGTGGGTCGGGTTGCTGGCGGTGGCGGCGGCCGTGGCGTTCGTCGTGGTGGAACGGCGCGTTGCCGAACCGATGCTGCCGCTGTCGCTGCTGCGGTCCCGGCAGACGGCGGGCGCGAATCTGGTGTCCGCGGCGATGAACTTCGTCGGGCTCGGTTCGGTGCTGGTGTTCACGCTCTACCTGCAGGACGTGCTCCGCGCGGACCCGATTGCCGCCGCGGTCGCGTTGCTGCCGATGTTCCTGCCGCTGGTCCTCGTCGGCCCGGTCTCCGGGAGGCTCACCGCGAGGTTCGGCCCGCGCCCGCAGATCGTGACCGGGCTCGTCCTCGGCGCGGCGGCGATGCTGAACCTGCTGCGGATCGGCCCGGACACCGGGTACGGCACGTTGCTGCCGACGCTGCTCGTGCTCAGTGTCGGGATGGGACTGCTGACCGCTGCCGTGGTGACCGCGGCAGTGGCCGACGCGCCGGGGGAGCGCGCGGGGATCGCGGGCGGGATCAACAACGCGGCCCGGCAGGCCGGCGGCGCGCTCGGGGTGGCGGTTTTCGGTGCGGTGGCGGGAGAACCGGCGGCGCACGCGGCGTTCGTGCACGGCCTGCATCTGCTCGGGTTCGTCTCGGCGGGGCTGTGGCTCGCGGCGGCGGTGCTCGCGGCGGTGACGGTGCACGCCAGGGCAGGGCGAAAGCGAGTTGCGGCGACGGGTTAATCTGGTGTCAGCAAGGCGTCGATCCGGCCATCACCGGGGAGCCTCCGGAAGAACCGGGCGCTCGCCGCCCGCAGTAGAACCGGACGGGTGCGGCCCGTGACAGCCGTGCGAACGAGTGGCCCGGGAGCAGCGTGCCGGGCAAGCGGGGTGGTACCGCGTGACGCGCGAGCGTCTCGTCCCCGTGTGGGCGGCCGCCGGTCGCCCGTACGAGCGACGAACGCAAGGAGCACCCGGATGTACCCCCAGGCTTCGCCGGGCGGAGAGACCACGGTCCCGTCCCAGCCGTCGTTCCCCGCGCTGGAGGAGAGCGTCCTCGCGTACTGGGAGAGCGACCGGACCTTCCAGGCGACCATCGACGCCCGCCCCGAGGGCACCAACGGCGACAACGAGTACGTCTTCTACGACGGCCCGCCCTTCGCCAACGGCCTCCCGCACTACGGGCACCTGCTCACCGGGTACGTAAAGGACATCGTCCCGCGCTACCAGACGATGAAGGGCAAGCACGTCGAGCGGCGGTTCGGCTGGGACACCCACGGCCTGCCCGCCGAACTCGAGGCGATGCGGCAGCTCGGGATCACCGAGACGACCGAGATCGAAGAGATGGGCATCGCGAAGTTCAACGAGGCTTCGCGCGAATCCGTGCTGCGCTACACCGACGAATGGCGCGAGTACGTCACCCGCCAGGCCCGCTGGGTCGACTTCGACAACGACTACAAAACGCTCGACGTCACCTACATGGAGTCGGTGCTCTGGGCGTTCAAACGCTTGTGGGACAAGGGACTCGTCTACGAGGGCTACCGCGTCCTGCCCTACTGCTGGCGCGACGCGACGCCGCTGTCCAACCACGAGCTGGGCATGGACGCCGACGTCTACCGCAACCGGCAGGACCCGGCCGTCACGGTCGGATTCCGCTTGGAGGGCAACGACAACGAGCTCGACGGCACCTATCTGCTGATCTGGACCACGACGCCGTGGACGCTGCCGTCCAACCTCGCGACCGCGGTGCACCCCGAGGTCGAGTACGTCGTGGTGGAGAACGACGGCAAGCGGTTCCTGCTCGCCGAAGCGCGCGTGGCCGCGTACGCCCGTGAACTCGGCGAGGAGCCGACGGTCGTCGCGCACTACACCGGTGCGGACCTGCTCGGAACCCGTTACGCACCGCCGTTCCCGTACTTCGTCGGCACGGAGAACGCGCACCGTGTCCTGTCCGCGGACTACGTCACCACCGAGGACGGCACCGGCGTCGTGCACATCGCGCCCGCTTACGGCGCCGAGGACAAGGTGGTCACCGACGCGGCCGGGATCACCCCGGTCACGCCGGTCGACGAGCACGGCAAGTTCGACGCCACCGTGCCGGATTACGCCGGGCAGCAGGTGTTCGACGCGAACCCGAACATCGTGAAGGACCTCAAGAACGGCACCGGCGGCGCGGCGGCGCAGGGCGCGGTGCTGCTGCGGCACGAGACCTACGACCACTCGTACCCGCACTGCTGGCGCTGCCGGAACCCGCTGATCTACCGCGCGGTGTCGTCCTGGTTCGTCGCGGTGACGCAGTTCAAGGACCGGATGGTCGAGCTGAACCAGCAGATCACCTGGTACCCGGAGAACGTCAAGGACGGCCAGTTCGGCAAGTGGCTGGAGAACGCCATCGACTGGTCGATCTCCCGCAACCGCTACTTCGGCACGCCGATCCCGGTGTGGCGCAGCGACGACCCGGACTACCCGCGCATCGACGTCTACGGCTCGCTCGACGAGCTGGAGGCCGACTTCGGGGTGCGGCTGGACAACCTGCACCGGCCCTACATCGACGAGCTGACCCGGCCGAACCCGGACGACCCGACCGGCACATCCACCATGCGCCGCGTGCCGGACGTGCTCGACGTGTGGTTCGACTCCGGGTCGATGCCGTACGCCCAGGTGCACTACCCGTTCGAGAACGCCGACTGGTTCGAGCACCACTACCCGAGCGACTTCATCGTCGAGTACATCGGGCAGACCCGCGGCTGGTTCTACCTGCTGCACGTGCTCGCGACCGCGCTGTTCGACCGGCCCGCGTTCCGCACCTGCGTGTCGCACGGCATCGTGCTCGGCTCCGACGGCCAGAAGATGTCGAAGTCGCTGCGGAACTACCCGGACGTCAACGAGGTCTTCGACCGCGACGGGTCCGACGCCATGCGGTGGTACCTCATGGCGAGCCCGATCCTGCGCGGCGGCAACCTCGTCGTCACCGACCGGGGGATCCGCGACGCGGTCCGCCAGGCCGTGCTTCCGCTGTGGAACTCGTACTACTTCCTTGCGCTGTATGCGAATGCCGAAGGCAAGCAAGGACAGTGGCGCACGGATTCCACGCACCTGCTCGACCGGTACGTGCTCGCGAAGACGCACGAGCTCGTCACCGACGTCGAGGCCGCGATGGACGGCTACGACATCGCGGGCGCGTGCCAGACCGTGCGGGACTTCCTCGAGGTGCTCACGAACTGGTACGTCCGCCGGTCGCGGGACCGGTTCTGGGCGGGCGAGCAGGACGCGATCGACACGCTGCACACGGTGCTGGAGGTGACCTGCCGGGTCGTCGCGCCGCTGCTGCCGCTCACCACGGAAACGGTGTGGCGCGGGCTGACCGGCGGCCGTTCGGTGCACCTGACCGACTGGCCGAACGCGCTCGACCTTCCCGCCGACGCGGCGCTGGTGACCGCGATGGACAAGGTGCGGCAGGTGGCGTCGTCGGCGCTGGCGCTGCGCAAGGCGAACAAGCTGCGGGTGCGGCTGCCGCTGGCGAAGCTCGTCGTCGCGGCCGAGGACGTCGAACCGCTGCGCGGGTTCACCGAGATCCTGCGGGACGAGGTGAACGTGAAGTCGGTGGAGCTGACCACCGACGTCGCGGCGCACGGCACGTTCGAGGTCGCGGTGAACGCGCGGGCGGCCGGGCCGCGGCTGGGCAAGGCTGTGCAGCAGGTGATCAAGGCGGTCAAGGCGGGCGACTGGACGACGAACGCGTCCGGCGCGGTCGTGGCGGCGGGCGTCGAACTGGTCGAGGGCGAGTACGACCGGCGGCTGGTCGCGGCCGGCGGCGGCGCGGCGGCCGAGCTGCCCGGCGGGGCCGGTCTGGTCGTGCTGGACACCGAGGTCACCGAGGAGCTGGCGGCCGAGGGCCTGGCGCGCGACCTGGTCCGCGTGGTCCAGCAGGCCCGCCGCGAGGCCGGTCTCGACGTCGGCGACCGGATCTCGCTGACCGTGGACGCCACCGACGAGGTGAGCGCGGCGGTGCGCAAGCACGAGGAGTTCGTGGCCTCCGAAACGCTCGCGACGTCGGTGTCCTACGGCGAGGTGGCCGAGGGCTTCGACGGGACGGTCGGCGAGGGCGTGAAGGTCCGCGTGGCGGTCGCGAAGGCGTGATCCGCCTCCCGCGAGCCGGGTCGCTGGGCATTCGCTCCGCGTGGCCGCGGTGAACGTACGTGAGGGGAACCCTGAGGGAATCAGATTCCCTCAGGGTTCCCCTCACGTACCTCAGCGGGAGCGGGAAAGCCGCGCGGCCCAGCCGGTGCCGCCGGACGGGCGGCCCTCGGCTCCTCCGCGCGGGGAAGCGTCTGCTAGGGATTTCCCATGACTTCAGAAGCCGCCGCCGAACCGGCCGTCGAGGGGCTGGCCGCCGGCTTGCGCCAGCGGCACCTCGCCATGCTCGCGATGGGCGGCGTGATCGGTTCGGGATTGTTCGTCAGCTCCGGCGTCGGGATCAAGCTCGCGGGGCCTGGCATCGTGCTGTCCTTCGTGCTCGCGGGAGCGCTGGCGATGCTGGTCATGCGCATGATGGCCGAAATGGCCGCCGCGATCCCGGCCAGCGGGTCGTTCTCGGTGCACGCCGAGCGCGCGTTCGGGCCGTGGGCCGGGTTCGCCATCGGCTGGCTGTACTGGGCCGCTTTGGTCGTCGTGCTCGCCGTGGAGGCGACCGCGGCCGCCATCATCGTGAACAGCTGGCTGCCCGGCATTCCGCAGTGGGCGCTGGTCCTGATCTTCATGGCTGTGCTGACCGCGGTCAATTTCACCGCGGTGTCCCGGTTCGGCGAGCTCGAGTTCTGGCTGGCGCTGATCAAAGTCGTGGCGGTCGTGGCATTCCTGGTTCTCGGCGTGCTCGCGTTCCTCGGGGTGCTTCCGGGCACGTCCTTCGTCGGCACCGCCAATCTTCTCGGCCAGGGCGGGTTCCTGCCCCACGGATGGCAAGGCGTCGGCACCGGGTTGCTCGCCGTCGTCTTCACCTTCGGCGGCCTGGAAGTGGTGACCATCGCGGCCGCGGAATCCGACGATCCCGCGCACGCCGTCGGCAAGGCGGTCCGCAACGCGGTCGTGCGGATTTCGGTGTTCTACATCGGTTCCATGCTGGTCATCGTCTCGCTCCTGCCGTGGTCGAGCGTCCAAACCGGACAGAGCCCGTTCGCCGCGGTGCTCGAGCGGATCGGGATCCCGGCGACCGGGCAGATCATGAACGTCGTCGTGCTGTTCGCCTTGCTGTCCACGCTGAACAGCAACATGTACGGCGCGGCGCGCATGGTGTATTCGCTGGCGCGGCGCGGACACGCTCCGTGCGCACTGACCAAAGTGGACCGTAATGGCGTGCCTGTCTTCGCTGTCGCGGCCTCGGTGTTGTTCGGCTTCGTCGCCGTGGCGCTCAACGCGCTTTGGCCGGACACCGTCTTCCAGTACCTGCTGAACGCGGTCGGCTCGGTGCTGCTGATCGTGTGGATCATGGTCGCCTGCACCCAGTTGCGAGTGCGGCGGCAGCTGGAACGCACCGCGCCGGACAGCCTGACCGTGCGGATGTGGGGCTTCCCGTACCTGACGTGGGTCACCCTCGTCGCGATGGTCGCGATCCTGGTGGTGATGCTCGGCGACCACGACGCCAGGATCCAGCTGATCAGCTCGGGAATCCTGGTCGCGGTGCTGGTCGTGGCCGGGATCTGGTGGCAACGCGCCCGACGGAAGGCCGACCAGACTGTATAACGACCTATACGGCACCGCATTGATCACGAATTTGTCGCGTTCTCCGAGGTAACACCCGGTTCCGTGCAGCGATGGGCAAGCTGAGCCAGGGACGCGGGCGGACCGCGTGGGGCGAGGGGGATGCGACGGTGAGTCCTGCCGGGAAGAAGGGCGTGCTGATCGGCGGCGCGCTGGCCGTGGTCGGGATAGTGGTGGCGGCGGTCGTGCTGCTCAGCGGCGGGGGATCGACGGCGGCAACGCCAGGTTCGGAGCCTCCATCGACCGCCGCGCAGCCCAACGATCCGACGTCGGCGGCCCGCGAGTATCTGCTCGCCTTCGGTGCGAAGGACGCCGACACGGCCAGCAAAGCGACCGACGCTCCGACGGACGCCTCTTCCGCGCTCCAGGACGCGTGGGCGTCGCTTCGGCCCACGCAGCTGACCGCCAAGCTCGGCGACGTCGGCGCGGCGCAGGGCGACAAGGCCACGGCGGGCTACACCATCACCTGGAACCTCGGCCCCGGCCGCACCTGGACGTACACCGGCAACCTCGGCCTCGTCCAGGCACAAGGCAAGTGGCGGGTCCACTGGGCGCCGACGGTGCTGCACCCCAAGCTCGAAGCCGGACAGCGGCTGGCGATCGCGTCCTCGGACGTTCCGGCGGTGGTCGACCGCGACGGCAAGCCGCTCGTCGTCTCCGGCAGCGGCGGGCTGAAATTGGCTGATGACAAGGCGTTCCCGTTGCTCCGTTCAGCGCTCACCGGGCACGGGCAGGCGTCCGAAGCCTTCGCGGTCGAGCGCGTGGACGCGTCGGGCAAGAGCCAGGAGACGCTGTTCGGCAATCCCGAAGGCGACCACAAACCGGCCAGCACCGGGCTCAGCCTCGCGACTCAGAACGCGGCTCAGGCAGCGGTGGACGGGTATCGCGGCAAGGCGGTCCTCGTCGCGATCCAGCCGTCTTCCGGCGACGTGCTCGCGGTGGCGCAGAACAGCAACGTCACCAACGCGGCGTCGGCGTTCAGCGGCCAGTACGCGCCGGGCTCGACGTTCAAGATCGTCACCGCGACCGCGGCGCTGGAAGCGGGACTGGTCACGCCGGATTCCTCGGTTCCGTGCCCGCTGACCGACCGGATCGGCACCCGCACGCTCTCCAACGAGGGGTTCGACCTCGGCACGACCACCGTGCACAAGGCGTTCGCGAAGTCCTGCAACACCACGTTCGCCCGGCTCGCGTCGCAGCTGCCCGCCGACGGGCTCGCGAAGGCGGCCACCCAGTTCGGCCTCAACGCCGACTTCGGGATCAGCGGCCTGTCCACCGAGCTGGGCCGCGTCGACCCGGCGGCGAACGCCGACGAGCAGGTCGAGGACGGCATCGGCCAGGGAAAGGTGCAGGTCAGCCCGATGGGAGCGGCGGTGATGGCGGCGACCGCGGCGTCCGGCCGCAGCGTCGTGCCGAAGCTGTGGGCGGACGGCACCAAGGTCAACACCGGCTACACCCCGCCGCCGGGCTCGGTGCTGTCGGCGTTGCGCGGGATGATGCGCGAGGTCGTCACCGGCGGCACGGCGACCGGGCTGTCGCACTCTGGCTCGGTGTTCGGCAAGACCGGCACCGCGCAGTTCGGCGACGGCGCTGAGGCGCACGGCTGGTTCGTCGGCTACCGCGGCGACCTGGCGTTCGCGGTGTTCCTGGAGGGGGCCAACGACTCCAAACCGGCCGTCTCGCTGGGCGCGAAGTTCCTCGACGCGCTGTAGTTCGGCCGCGGCCGAAGCATCCGCGCTCTACCTTAGGAGCATGGAAACTGTCGCCTTGGCCGAAGTCGCCGCCGTGCTCGCCGATCCGAGCCGCGCGACCATGTGCCTCGCGCTGCTCGACGGCCGCGCTTGGACGGTCGGCGAACTGGCCGCAGCGGCGCAGGTCGCGGTCTCGACGGCCAGCGAGCACGTGACGCGGTTGGCCGAGGCGGGGTTTGTGGCCCGGGTGAAGCAGGGGCGGCACGCGTACGTGCGGCTCGCGAATCCGCGGGTTGCTGAGTTGATCGAGCATTTGGCGCAGCATGCCGAGCTGAAGCGGCCGTCCGGGCTGCGGACTTCGTTGCGGGTACAGCGATTGTCCTTCGCGCGCAGTTGTTACGACCATTTGGCGGGCACGCTCGGGGTCGCTCTGCGGGACGGGATGGTCGAGCGGGGCCTGATCGACGTGTCGGACGGGCTCGCGCTCACCGACACCGGACGCGAGGTGCTGGCCGATCTCGGCGTGGCGGTCCCGGATCGGCCGCGCCGGCCGCTGCTGCGCGACTGTCTCGATTGGACAGAGCGGCGCGAGCACCTCGCCGGCGTGGTCCCGGCAGCGGTGCTGGAGCGGGCGGTCGAGGCGGGATGGCTGACGCGGGACCAGCAGCGCGCGGTCCGGGTTCTGCCCGGTGCGAGGGGGCCGTTCGCCGCGCTCGGTGTCGATCTCGCGACGGTGAGTGCCGCCCAGGCGTCGTAACACACCTGGGTGGTCCCCCGCACCGGTGGTGCGCGCTCGGGAACCGGACACTGCCTCACTATTCTGGACGCCTGCGGGCGACCGGGAGGGAGGCGGGCGAGTGAACGAGCTTCCCATGGTGCTGGGCGTCGGCGCGCTGGTTCTGGTCGTCTCGGTCGTCGCGGTGCGGGTGTCCATCCGGCTCGGATTCCCGTCGCTGCTGCTGTATCTCGGAATCGGCGTCGTGCTCGGCGAGGCCGGGTTCGGCATCCGCTTCGACAATCCGGCGCTCACCCAGTCCCTCGGCCTCGCCGCGCTCGTCCTGATCCTCACCGAAGGCGGGCTCACCACGCGCTGGTCCGCGGTGAAACCCTCGCTGGGGCCCGGAATCCTGCTGTCCACAGTGGCCGTGGTGATCAGCATCGCGGTCACCGGCGCGGCCCTGCACTGGCTGCTCGGCCTGGATTGGCGGCTGGCTCTGCTGTGGGGCGCGGTCCTCGCGTCCACCGACGCCGCGGCGGTGTTCTCCGTGCTGCGCACCGCCGGGGTCGGCAAACGGCTCGTCGGCGCGCTGGAGCTGGAATCCGGCATCAACGACGCGCCCGCCTACATCGCGGTCGTCGTGCTCGCGTCCGGCGAGGCGGTCGACTGGTCGCTGCCGCTGCTGGTGGTCTACGAACTGCTCACCGGCCTCGTGCTCGGTCTCGCGTTCGGCTGGCTGGGCGCGCAGGCGCTGCGCCGGGCCGCGCTCCCGGCGACCGGTCTGTACCCGCTCGCCACGGTGGCGGTGTGCGTGCTCGCGTACTCCTCGGGGCAACTGGCGCACGCGTCCGGCCTGCTCGCGACCTACGTCGCCGGCCTGGTGCTCGGGAATTCCAAACTGCCGCACCGGTCGGACACCCTGTCGTTCGCCGAAGGACTCGGCTGGCTCGCGCAGATCGGCTTGTTCGTGCTGCTCGGTCTCTTCGCGTCGCCGACCCGGCTGCTCGAAACGCTGATTCCAGGCCTGGTCGCGGGTGCGGTGGTGCTGCTGCTCGCCCGGCCGCTGTCGGTGGTTCTGTCCCTGCTGCCGTTCCGCTTGCCCTGGCGAGACCAGGCATTCCTGTCCTGGGCGGGCCTGCGCGGCGCGGTGCCGATCGTGCTCGCGATGATCCCGCTGTCCGAAGGAGTGCCCGGCGCACAACGGCTCGTGGACGCGGTTTTCGTGCTCGTCATCGTGCTCACGATCCTGCAGGGCGCGACGCTGAGTCCGCTCGCGCGGATCCTCGGGCTCACGAAGGCGGCGCAGGCGCACGAGATCGAGGTCGATTCCGCGCCGCTCGACGAACTCGGCGCGGAACTGCTGCAGGTGCGCATCCAGAAGGGGTCGAAGCTGCACGGCGTGTACCTGTCGGAGCTGCGGTTGCCCGCCGGTGCGACGGTCAGTCTCGTGGTCCGCGGCGGTACCGGCTTCACGCCGCAGAAAACGAGCCGGTTGCAGGTCGAAGACCAGCTTTTGGTGGTCACGACCGCCGCCGACCGCGACGCGACCGAACGGCGGATCCGGGCGGTTGACCGGGCCGGCCGCCTCGCGCGTTGGCACGGCGAATCCGGGGCCTGAGTTTTCTGTCCTTTGTGGACGCTCCTTGTGACTGCCGTCTCAGATCACGAGACGGGTCTGGTTTCTTTCGGCGGTTGTCCGCTATCGTCGGTTTCAGGTCATGAGTGCCAGCGCGAAGCCCCGGCTTGCTGGCCGGCAACCCTCCTACCGCGGTGGGGTGCCCCGGGTGAGGACCAGGCCGGTCGCGCAGCGCGACGGGCAAGCGCGGGCCCCTCGCCGGGGGTCCCCCGGAACGCCGAGGAGGCGCCGTCATGACTCTCGCACTCGACCGGTCCACTGTTGTTCCCGCTGTGGCTGGCGCGTCGCTGCGGGTGCCGCTGGTGACGGGCGGCGACATCGGTTACGCCAATCTCGATCACGCGGCCAGCGCGCCCTGTCTGGACGCGGTTCGTTCGGCGGTGGACGAATTTCTTCCCTGGTATGCCAGTGTGCACCGTGGGGCCGGGTTTGCTTCGCAGGTCTCGACGCGGTTGTACGAGCGGACTCGTGGTGTGTTGCGTCGGTTCGTGGACGCTCGTAGTGGCGACTCGGTGATCTTCACTCGCAATACGACTGATGCGTTCAATCTGCTGGCGAAGGCGTTGCCGCGTAAGACTTCTGTGGTTGTTTTCGACAGTGAGCACCATGCCGCGTTGCTGCCGTGGCGGGGGCCGAATGTCCGGCGGGTGCAGTTGCCGCGGACTCGGCTTGCTGCGGTGTCCGTTGTGGACGAAGCGCTGGCGGAATGCCCGCAGGGGCCTCGGTTGGTGGTTGTCGCTGGGGCTTCGAATGTGACTGGCGAACTGCTGCCGGTTGCCGAGATCGCTGCGGTGGCTCGGAAGCACGGGGCTCGGGTGGCGCTGGATGCTGCTCAGCTTGCGCCGCATCGGCGGATTTCGTTGCGGGAGTTGGATGTCGACTACGTCGCGTTGTCCGGGCACAAGTTGTACGCGCCGTTCGGGGCTGGGGCGTTGGTCGGGCGCAGCGACTGGTTGCGGGCGGCTGAGCCTTATCTCGCCGGTGGTGGGGCGACCAAGCTGGTGACTGAGGAAGCTGTCGTGTGGAACAGCGGTGAGGAGCGGCACGAGGCTGGGTCGCCTAACACCGTTGGGGTGTATGCGCTTGGGGTGGCTTGCGAGCAACTGGCGGCTGAGTGGGATGCCATCGGGGCGCATGAGGCTGCGTTGCTGGAGCGGTTGCGCAAGGGGCTTGAGGGGTTGCCTGGGTTTGCCGAGCTGCGGTTCTTTGACGCGCCGGTGGATCGGGTTGGCACGGTGAGCTTTGTGGTCGACGGGTTTGAGCCTGGGTGGCTGGCGGCGGTGTTGTCGGCTGAGTATGGGATTGGGGTGCGGGACGGGGCGTTCTGCGCGCATGTCGCGGCTCGGCGGTTGATTCGGGAGGCCGGCGGAGAGGGGCAGCAGGCGGTTCGGGTGAGTCTCGGGTTGGGGAGTACCGAGGAGCACGTGGATCGGTTGGTGCTGGCGTTGCGACAGATCGTGGCTCGGGGGGCTCGGTGGGAGTACGCGAAGGTTGACGGGCGGTGGGCTCCGGTGGGGGATACGCGGGAGTTGCCGGGGTTTTGTGTTTGACGGTGTGGGTTTTTGGGTGATCGCTTCAGGGTGATGTGCCGGAGGTTGGTGCCGGGTTGGGGTGATGTGCCGGGGTGGTGGGGCCGGTTTTCGGGGGTAGCTCGCCAGCTGTGTTTTTGGCGTCGGCTTCGCCGCCGCGGGCGGGATCGCTTTTATGCCGGCGTTTGGGGGCTGACCGGCGTGACGGGCCTTCGGCCTATCACGCCGG
>NZ_JBSFNS010000050.1:0-60300 GCF_053587275.1 Amycolatopsis sp. NPDC003676 | reverse complement strand
ACCGCCCCCACCCCCGCCCCCGCGGTGCGGTTGACGGCCGTGTGCCCGCACTCCCGGTGCACCGTGAGGGGCTCCTTGAGGGAATCTGATTCCCTCAAGGAGCCCTTCACGGACCTTTCGAAGCCAAAGCCGCGTCGAGGCGCAATCCCCTGCCCCGCCGCGGAATCCGCCCGTCCAAGCGAACGCTTCCCCTGCGGGGCAAGGACTTTCAGTCGCCGTTGTTGCGGTGCCGGTCGGCGGTCGCGCGGCCGTTGATCGGCTTCGGCTCGTCGTTCGGGCCGAGGCGTTTCACCAGCGCCGCCGCGCTCGCCGTTCCTGCCTGGTGTTCGGCGAGGGCTCGGGCGAGCAGTTCCGCGAGACCGGCGTCCGGCGGCGGCTCGTCCTCGGCGATGGCTCGCGCGTAGCTCTCCGGGAACGGCTGCTCCGACGGGGTCCACGCATCGATGTCGGACAGCGGGTCCAGCGCGGGCGGCATCCGCAGCCGGGGCAGCCACGGCTCCTCGGCCGGCTCGGGTTCCTCCGGGCGCGGCGCGGGGGCCAGCTCCGTCTTGTCCCGCGCGGGGGTTTCCGGTTCCGCCGCGGCGGATTCGGGACGTCCGGGCTCGTCGGCCCGGCGGCGTCCCCCGCCTCCGCCGGTCGCGGTGATGCCCAGCCGGTCCAGCACGGACTTCGCGGCGACCGAGCCGTGTTCGGCGTCATGCCGGGTCTTGCGTCCGCGCGAATCGCGGCGCGCGGCTTCCTCCTGCGCCCACTCGGCGCTTTCCCACAACGGCGCGGCGCCCTCTTCCGCGGGCGCCGGGGCGAGCGGCAGCTCCGGCAGGATGTCCGACAGATCCGGCATCCGCAGCGAGAACCGCGGCTCCTCTTTCGGGGTCTCCTCGGCCGGCGCTTTTTCCGCCGCGCGACGGGGGGGTTCCTCCCGGGCCCGGGGCGTTTTCGTGTCGTCAGCCGCCCGCATCGGCCGGACCGACTCCGTCTCGGCTTGCGGCGTCTCTTCCCGCCGTGCTGTCTGTGGTTTGGCTGCCCGGCGAGCCGAGGCGTCCTGCGCCACGCTCTCCGCCGTGTCCGCGCTTTCCGTGGCTCGAGTCGGCCGCTGCGACGGCTCAGCCCGACGGCCCCGCGCGTCCTCCGCAGGCCGCGTCCCAGCCGTACTGTCCGTCCGCCGGTCCGCTCCGCGCGGCGCGTCCGTCCAGCGAACCGACACGTCCTTCGCCCGGCCACCCTCCGCAGACGGCACCTGGCTGACCGGCTCGGCAGCCCGCGCCGGAGCGTCCTCGGCCGCCCGTTTCCGCGGCGCGGGCGCTTCCGCGCCCTTTCGCCCGAACGGCCGCGCCCACCCCGGCAGCACCGGCGGCTTGCGGTCCTCGGCCCGCCGCCGTCCGCCAGTCCGCGGGGCCTCCTCCGGTTCCCGGATCGCGGGCAGCACCGAGGTCTGCTCGACCTCAGCCTCCGCCGCGGCCCGCCGGAACGACCACGCCGGCTTCTTCTCCGCCGCCTCGACCCAGGCCGAAGCCGAAACCGGCTCCGCGGCCACCTCGATCTGCGCCGGAACGACCGGCAGCGGGGCCGCGACCGGATCCGGCCGCGGGGCGGGGACGTCGCGGATCGCCGGCATCACCGAGGTCTCCTCGGCCGCGACCCGCGGCTCGACCTCCATCGACACCGGGCGTCCGTCGCGCGGGGCGGACGCGGCGAGGACGTCGTCGAGATCCATCGACGCCACCGATTCCGCACCCAGCTCGCCCGCGATCAGCCCGCACGCCTGGCGCCGGGCCCGCGCGTGCACGTGTTCCGCGGCCCGCGCCCGGTGCAGGCACCCGATGGCCTCTTCCGCGCTGCCGAACCGCTCTTCGATCTGCGCCAGCTCCAGCCACAACCGCGCGGTGACCGCCGCGAGGCCGTGCCGGTCGGTGGCCGCGACGGCCTCCCCCACCAGCTCGGCGGCGGCGTCACCAGCACCGGAGGGCAGGTGAATGCGAGTCGCGACCGCAAGCCGCAGCCAGGCCGCGGGCGCGATGCCGGCGGCACGGACCGGTTCGCGCAGCATGGGTTCGGCGATGTCGTACGCCATGTCCGCGTCGCCGCGGTCGAGCAGCGTGCTCACCAGCTGCAGCACGAGCCGGATCCGGACGAGACCGCCGTCGTCGCCGGGGCGGTCCATCTTCTCCAGGAACCCGAGCCCGGTGCGCGCGGCGTCCGCGGCGGCGGTGAGGTCGCCGTGCCGGCGCCGGTGCGCCGCGGTTCCGTTGCGCAGCAAGGCCCGCATGAGCAACCGGTCGTCCGCGTCGAGCGAATCGTCGGCCACCAGCAGCCGGTCCGCCTCGACGAGCACCCGGTCCAGCTCCGCCTTCCGGCCGAACTGGGCGAGGCAGCCGACGAGGTGGCACAGCGCTTCCGCACGCAGCGACGGCGGCACGTCCTCGGACAGCACCGGCCGCAGCGCGGCCAGCCCCATCAGCGGGACGCCGAGGCTGCGCGAACACACCGCGAGGTCGACGCGCAGCCGCGCCGCCGTCGTGGCGTATCCGGCGTGTTCAGCCGCGCGCAACGCCGCGACCGCGCGGCCGACCGTGGACGTCCGCTTGCCGATCCGCACGCGCGCGGACACCACGAGCGCTTCCGCCCGGATCCAGTGCCCGTCCGCGCCCGCCGTCTCCGCGAGCGCGGCCGAGCGTTCGCCGAGAACCAGCGAAAGCTCGGGCGCCCGGAAGCGCAAAGATTCCGCCCGGTCGATGAGCCGACCGAGGTCGGCGAGGGTCCCGCCACTGGCAACGGCGGGCCACCCGTCCGCGGTCGCGGACGGGCTGGGCCGGTTGTGCCTGCTGGTTTCCACTCGGGACCCCCGCGCCGGTCAGTCGCGCTTCAACTTGCGGTGGGTGACCCGGTGCGGACGAGCCGCTTCGGCGCCGAGGCGCTCGACCTTGTTCTTCTCGTAGCCCTCGAAGTTGCCCTCGAACCAGAACCACTTCGCGGGGTCCTCGTCGGTGCCTTCCCAGGCGAGGATGTGCGTCGCGACCCGGTCCAGGAACCACCGGTCGTGGGAAATCACGACCGCGCAGCCGGGGAACTGCTCGAGCGCGTTCTCCAGCGAGCCGAGCGTTTCGACGTCCAGGTCGTTCGTCGGCTCGTCCAGCAGGATCAGGTTCCCGCCCTCTTTGAGCGTCAGCGCGAGGTTGAGCCGGTTGCGCTCGCCGCCGGACAGCACGCCGGCCGGCTTCTGCTGGTCCGGGCCCTTGAAGCCGAACGCGCTCACGTAAGCGCGCGAGGGCATTTCGGTCTGCCCGACGTGGATGTAGTCGAGCTTGTCCGAGACGACCTCCCACACGGTCTTCTTCGGGTCGATCCCGCCGCGGCTCTGGTCCACATAGGACAGTTTGACCGTCTCGCCGATCTTGACCGAGCCGCCGTCCGGCTCCTCGAGCCCGACGATGGTCTTGAACAGCGTCGTCTTGCCGACGCCGTTCGGGCCGATCACGCCGACGATGCCGTTGCGCGGCAGGTCGAAGGAGAGCCCGTCGATCAGCACGCGGTCGTCGAAGCCCTTGCGCAGCTTCTCGACCTCGACCACGACGCTGCCCAGCCGCGGGCCCGGCGGGATCTGGATCTCCTCGAAGTCGAGCTTGCGGTGCTTGTCCGCCTCCGCGGCCATCTCCTCGTAGCGGTCGAGCCGCGAACGGGACTTGGTCTGGCGCGCCTTGGCGTTGGACCGCACCCACTCGAGTTCGCTCTTGAGCCGCTTGGCCAGCTTGGCGTCCTTCTTGCCCTGGACCTCGAGCCGCTCGCGCTTCTTCTCCAGGTACGTGGAGTAGTTGCCCTCGTAGCCGACGACGCGGCCGCGGTCGAGCTCCATGATCCACTCGGCGACGTTGTCCAGGAAGTACCGGTCGTGGGTGACGGCCAGGACGGCGCCCTTGTAGGTGGCCAGGAACTGCTCCAGCCACAGCACGCTTTCGGCGTCCAGGTGGTTGGTGGGTTCGTCGAGCAGCAGCAGGTCAGGCGCGGAGAGCAGCAGCTTGCACAGCGCGACGCGGCGGCGCTCGCCCCCGGAGAGGTGGGTGACCGGCTCGTCCGGCGGCGGGCAGCGCAGGGCGTCCATGGCCTGCTCGACGGTCGAGTCGAGCTCCCAGGCGTCGGCGTGGTCCAGCTCCTCCTGGAGCTGGCCCATCTCCTCCATCAGCGCGTCGCTGTAGTCGGTCGCCATCAGCTCGGCGATCTCGTTGTAGCGATCGAGCTTCTGCTTGGTCTCGCCGAGGCCCTCCTCGACGTTCTGCCGGACGGTCTTCTCCTCGTTCAGCTCCGGCTCCTGCATGAGGATGCCGACGGTCGCGCCCGGCTGCAGGAAGGCCTCGCCGTTGCTGGCCTGCTCGATCCCCGCCATGATCTTGAGAACGGTCGACTTGCCGGCGCCGTTCGGGCCCACGACGCCGATCTTGGCTCCGGGGTAGAACGCGGTGCTCACGTCGTCGAGGATCACCTTGTCCCCGACGGTCTTGCGCACCTTCTTCATGGTGTAGATGAACTCGGCCATGCCATCGATCGTAGAGTGGCTCCTCCGGCGGCCTGACGGCGGTCACCACCGTGCTACCGAGGGTCAAGTCGAGGTCACGCGGACAGCATGATTTTCCGCCGCGTCATTCGGCCCGTTTGCCCTCGGCGAGGTTCTTCAGCATCGCGTTGTAGGCGGCCAGTTCCTCGCCCCCGGTGTTCTCCTCGCGCCGGTCGCGCCGCTTCGCCTCGCGCTCGTCCTGGCGCGCCCACTGCACCAGCAGCGCGATCAGCACCAGCAGCACGGGCACCTCGCCCGACGCCCACGCGATGCCGCCGCCGAGCCGCTGGTCGGTCAGCAGGTCGCCGACCCACGGCAGCTTCAGCGACGTGTAGAACTCGCGGCCGATCACGGTCTGCATGTTCATCAGGATCACGCCGAAGAACGCGTGGAACGGCATCGCGCCGAACATCATCCCGAGCTTGCCGACCGGCGGCAGCCGCCGCGGCGCGGGGTCGACGCCGATCACCGGCCAGTAGAAGACGTAGCCGACGAGCAGGAAGTGCGCGTTCATCGCCAGGTGCGCCCAGTGGTAGTTGAGCGCGTTGTCGAAGAGGCCGGAGAAGTACAGCCCGTAGAACGAGCCGACGAACAGCAGCAGCGCGACGATCGGGTTGGTCAGGAACCGCGACACCGGCGAGTGCACGGCGGCCAGCAGCCATTCGCGCGGCCCTGGAGGAGCGTCGCGGCCGGCGGGCGGGATCGCGCGCAGGGCGAGCGTGACCGGGCCGCCGAGCACCAGCAGGACCGGCGCGACCATCGACAGGAGCATGTGGTTGCCCATGTGCACGCTGAACATCGCAGGCGCGTACCGGCCGATGCCCGACGACGTGGCCAGCAGGATCACCAGGCAGCCGGCGAGCCACGCCACCGTCCGGCCGACTGGCCAGGTGTCGCCGCGCTTGCGCAGCCGCCGCACGCCCGCGAGGTAGAGGCCGGCGAGAACGATCGCGAGGGTGCCGTAGACGAGGTCGAATCGCCAGTCGGTGAGCAGCCGCCAGAACGTCGGCGGGCCCTGGAGGTCGTAGCCGATGAGGAGTTCGACGGTGCCCGGCTGGGTGACCGCGTCCGGCGGCGGAGGCGTGCGGGCGAGGCCGGAGGCGATGCCGATGGTGACGAACATGATCAGCACCTCGACGGCCGCGAGCCGGAGCAGCTGGCTGCCGCCCTTGCCGTCGACGAGGTTCGCGACGCCGCGGCTGCGCTGCTGCTGGCCGAAGACGCCGAGCAGCAGCAGCGCGACGATCTTGGCGACGACGAGCAGGCCGTAGTCGGTGGTGAACAGGTCGCCGAGGTTGATCCGGACGAGCGCGTTGACGATGCCGGACACCGCCATCACGACCCAGCAGACCAGGGCGAGCTTGGAGAACCGCTGCGCGGCGAGGCTGAGGTTCTTGCCGCGGCGCCAGCCGAGCGCGAGCACGGCCAGCAGGCCGCCGACCCACAGCGCGGCCGCGACGAGGTGGTACAGGAGGCTGTTGGTGGCCAGGTCGTGCGAACCGCCGCTGGCCGAGTGCCCGGTGACCGCGACCGGGACGAGCCCGGCGACGGCCAGGAAGAACAGCACGGCCGTCCAGCCCCAGCTGAGCACCAGGCGGCAGCCGAGGGCGAGCAGGATCGCGATCAGCGCCGTCCACAGCCACGCCTTGGGCTGCTCGATCGCGCTGATGAGGCTCAGCAGGGTGTCCGGGGAAAGGACGTCGCCGAACGGCTTGCCCGCGCTGTCCGCGGCGGTGAAGGCGACCGACAGGATCGAGGCCGCGAACCAGACCCACGCGGCGATTCCGGCGGTGCGGACCGCGGCGTACCCCTCGGGCGCGAGCGTGCCGGATTTCTGTGGCGGGACGAGGAAAGCGGCGAGCAGCAAGGCTCCGACGCACACGACCGACGAGGCCTCGGCGAGCACACGGGCCACTGTGACGCCGTACCGCGTGACGAGCCCGGGGTCCGGCAGCCCGGCGATGACGTAGCCAGCGCCGCCGGTGAGCGCGACGAGCCCGACCGCGACGACCGCGGCGAGCACGACTCCGACCGAAAGCAGCGGGAGCACACTCGTCTTGCGTCCGCCGTTCGGGGCGGGTTTCGTCACAGGTTCCGAGCTCACGTTACGAGACTAGGCCGGTCGCGCGCGGCCCGGCACCGGGGTGGGTTTCGCGCCGGATCGCTCGCTTGCGGTGTTTGCGCTGGTCGAGCCAGGTTGCCGGGCGGAACCCGGTGCGTGGCAAGGCTTTCCTCTATGCTCCGCCGATGACCAGCAGCCGTCGCCGCCGCCCGACGCTGGACGACGTCGCGGAGGCGGTCGGGGTGTCGCGCGCCACTGTGTCCAACGCCTACAACCGGCCTGACCAGCTGTCGACGCAGTTGCGGGAACAGATTCTGCGCGTAGCGGGTGAACTCGGTTACCCCGGCCCGAACCCGACCGCCCGCAGCCTCGCCACGAGCCGCACCGGCGCGATCGCTTTCCTGCTCGATTCGTCGCTGTCGGCGGCTTTCTCCGATCCCGCGCTGTCGATCACCCTGGACGCGCTGGCGAAAACCGTAGAACCGACCGGCAATGCCCTGTTGCTGCTGCCCGGCCGCGAAGCCGAGGAGGGCCCGCCAGCGTCGCGAGTCCTGGCCGCACAAGCGGATATCGCCGTGGCTTACTCGCTCGCCGACGGCACTCCGGCGCTGGAAGCCGTGCGGGCACGGGGTTTGCCGCTGGTCGTCATCGACCAGCCGCCGCTACCGGACACGGCCCGAGTCGGCTGCGACGACCGCGGCGGCGCTTCGTTGGCCGCGCGCCATTTAGTGGAGCTAGGACACCGGCGGTTCGGAATCCTGGCCGCACCACGGCTTTCCGCGGTCACCAGCCCTTTCCACGGCACCCGGGAACGCCTCGCCGGCTACCTGGACACACTGGCCGCCGCCGGAATCACCGACATCTCCATCACCGAAGCCCCTTGGCTGTCCGCCTCGACCGCCCGCGCCGCGGCTACCGACCTGCTCACCGCCTCGGTGCGGCCGACGGCGCTGTTGTGCATGTCCGACCAGCTGGCCTTCGCCGCGATCGCCGCCGCCCACCGGCTGGGCCTGCGCGTACCCGCCGATGTGTCGATCATCGGCTTCGATGACACCCCGCAAGCCGCATGGTCTGAACCACCTCTCACGACCGTCCGCCAAGACCTGGCAGGCAAGGGCCGCGTCGCCGGCGAACTGGTGATGGACCTGCTGGCGGGGGAGCCGATCCCGCCGCCGGTCGAACTCCCGGTGTCGCTGGCCGTCCGCGAAAGCACCGCGGCGATTTAGCAAGACCGTTCGGCGATCTGTGGACAACTAGGTCTCTTCCGGGTGAAGGGAAACTACTTGTCCACAGACGTAGGAATGCGGGCAGACAAACCGCACGGAACCGGCCAAGGTGGAGACATGCCCGGTTTCCCGGGATACCGCCGGCCTCTTCGCCCGGCACCGCTTTCGATTGAGGGGGAGTTCCCACGATGTTCCGCCGTCTGCTGCCGTCCCTGCCGTTCCCCGGCCGCCGCACCTGGCCCGCCGCCGCCCCGTCCCGCCTGCCCGGCGTATTGCTGCTGGTCACCGCCGGTCTCCTGACTGGTTCGGGCCTGGCTCAAGCCACGCCCGCCACTCCCCCGGCACCCGCCTGCAACGCGGGAGAGTTCTGCCTGTGGGACAGCGAAACCTATTCCGGCGGGGCACAGAATTACGACCTGCGCACGGCAAATCCGGGTGATTGCATTCCCCTGCCCGAGGGATTCCAAGGACATTCCTTCGTCAACCGGATGACCCGCGACGTCACGATCTACCAAGGAGCGGACTGTTCCACCGAGGGCGATTTCATCACCTATCCGGGCGGTGGCACGTACGTTCCGCAGTCCCCGTTCGCGGTGCGTGCCCTGAAAGTGTGGGAATAACCCGAGACCGGGCCAGGCGAACAAGGCGAGCTCCAGGCCGAGTCGACTCGCAGCCGAAGTTCGCCGGCCCGGGGGCCGCACCCCCGAGCGGCCCCCGGCCCGTGGGCGCGCAGCCCGGAACACCCGCGCCCACGGGCCCCTGACCCCTCGCCCTCCCGCTCCCGGCCCCGACCTGGGAGCGGGAGGCGAGGCCTGGGTGCGGGAGGCGAGGCCTGGGTGCCGTCGCAGAGGCCTTGGGGTCCTTCGCAGGAGGCTTTGGGTTCCGTCGGCGGAAGGATCTGGGTTCCATCGCGAGGGGCCTTGACTTCCGTTGTTGCGGGGCTGCGTCCCGTCGCGGCAGGTCAAGCTTCCGCCATGGGAGGCCTGACTTCGTTCGCAGCGGCCCCGGGTTCCGCCACGGCAGGTCAGGCTTGCTTCGCGGCAGGCCTGGGTTCCGCCACGGCAGGTCAGGCTTGCTTCGCGGCAGGCCTGGGTTCCGCCACGGCAGGTCAGGCTTGCTTCGCGGCGGGCCTGGGTTCCGCGGCAGACCTCAATTCCGTCGCGGCAGGCCTGGCTGCCGTCATGGTTGGCGTGGGTTCCGCCGTGAGAGGCCTTGGCCCCGTCGTGATCCGCCGCAGTTCAGGCGGATGCCCGCCCGACACCAGTTCGGAAGGCGGTCCGCCCGGTCCACCACCACGCACTAGTGCCCTCGCGCCAGACTCCGGTGGATCAGCCCGGCACGCACCGGCGGTCGCCGGGCAACGCTGCGGCGGCCGACCCGTCCTTTCGCGACGACCTCTCGTGAGGTCCGGGGACCTGCCACTGACCCGATGACGCCACGCGCAAAGCCGCCCGCCGAACCACACGGTCCGCCCCGACAGCTCGCCGCCCGACCGCAACCGCCGAACCGCCTAACCGTCGCTGCCCAGCCAGACGTCCTACATCACAAGATCGCCACAGTCTCCACCAGCCGCGAAGCCCGCACGTCCTCCCCGCCTGCCGCCCCAGCCAGGAGATCCAGGTGCCCAAGCTGCACAAACCGCCGCCCACCAGCCGCCCAGGGCTGTTCTCCCGAGCAGTGCGTACCGGAACCGTCGCGCGCTGTGGCATTCCGCCCCCGGAGGCCCGCAAATCCGACGAACCGAGGCTGAAACGATTCGACGGTGTCGAACGATCGAGAGATTGGCGATGACTAAGCTGCCCATGCTGGAGGTCAGCAGCTGTCGGCCACCCGGGCCCTCGTAGCTCAGCTGGATAGAGCAAGAGCCTTCTAATCTCTAGGTCGCAGGTTCGAGTCCTGCCGGGGGCACAAACAGCCTGGTCAGGGGAACCCCTGACCAGGCACGGCTCACACCCGGGTGGTCGAACCGCCCGTGAACCTCAGTACCGCCGGGCCTCTCACCGCAAGCCCGCGTCGCCTCCTCCGGCAGTCCCGTGGCACGGCGTCACTACCCGCCATCACGACGTCTCAACCAGGCCGAAATGCATTCGTGATCTTGCCCTCAACCAGCTCGCCCACGCCAGGAACTCCGCATGCCCGACCCCAGCCGCCGGTCGCGAAACAGGGCCGCCCGAGCTCTCTTCGAGGAAGCCCGCCGCGCCGGGCTCGTCCAACGACACCTCCGCAAACTCCACCACCTCGCTCGGCACCCGCGCTCACCGGCAGCAAGCACACCGCGACCAGTCGCGACCCCAGCCGCAGTCGAAGCAGCACCAACGCACCAGCAGCCTCCAACACGCCGACGAAGACGCCCACCAGCACGGCAACTCGCGCTCGGTATTGACCTCGCCCACCCTGCGACAACACCGCCGCACCGACCGTCCACAGAGGCCGCCGCGCCGGACGAAGCCGCCTGACCGCCGCCCAAACAGAACCATCCACCTCGAGCCCCGGCGAGGCTTAACCCCAGGCACCTCGGCGAGACACCTGCCTGCCGAGCATGCGATGCCAGTCCAGGACATAGACAGGTCTCACGTCGACTCTGTCTGCCGCGTACCCGAACCCACTCCGGTGGACCGGGGGCGCGCAGCCAAGGCAATGGCACCCGGGTCAAGCTCGACTCGAGATCTCCGGCATACATCTTCACCGACCGAACTCCTCGTCGAAACGCTCGGACAGCGGCGCAATAGACACCGACGAACGTCGCCGCACTAGCGACACGGCTGCCCTGCCATGAAGACTCCGAACCGAAGCCAACATCGACGAGGCAAACGCTGCCCTTGATGAAGCCGCACTGAAGCGGCCAGGCAGTCATCACAGCTTCAGCGCGGTCGCATCCGGTGCTTGCGAGAGGGTTGCAGAGGTCTGCCGCCAGCGTCTGCAGAAGAAGGACGCTGACGTCCTGGATCCGGCAAGCTGCGCGCAAGCGGCACCGACCTCAGCCACCTATTGCCTTCGTCCGAGCCAGAGCCTCCCGCCTGCTTCGCTTCGCGGCTCCGAGGACGCAAGATATTCGAGCACCTTCCGACTTCACGCCGTTGTCGCCCCTGCCTACGGCGATTACCGCGGTTCCGGGAACTTGCAGCGCCGCCGCGTCATTCGCCGCGACCTCGTCAGCCACCACAACCGTCAACGAAACTCCTCTTCCGAGAACAACAGGTCGTCGCTGCGGAGAATCCGTACCAGGCAACGGTCGCCTGGATCGACACGTAGTCGAACCTCCCTGCAGGACAACACGCCTGAGCGGGTCGAACGGCGCGTTAGAGCCAATTTTCAAGCGACACAACCGTTGCCAGCGAGGCACAATGAATCTCACGTTACGATCACGAAGGAAACCACGTGTCTGATCAGTTCAATCCCAACCAGCTTCGCAACCCGCGGGCCCATGGGCCAAGCGTGCCGCGCCGTGATGTACGGGCGAGCTTCACCGACGAGACCATCACGGTTTACCAGGCGTACTCGCGGGAAATAGCCGACGTGGCAGTCGAATCGCAGACGTTCGCGCCGCCGTTCAAGCGCGAGCGGATGACCTGGATCAAGCCCTCGTTCCTGTGGATGATGTACCGGTCCGGGTGGGCGGCCAAGCCCGGCCAGGAGCGCATCCTGGAAATCCAGATCACCAGGGACGGCTTCGAATGGGCGCTCGCCCACGCAGCCCTGAGCAGCTACGAGCCCGGCACCTACGCCAGCCAGCGGCAATGGGCCGAGCGCAAGGACGCCAGCCCGGTCCGCATCCAGTGGGATCCCGACCGGTCGGCGACCCTCGCTCCGCTCGACCGGCGCGCTATCCAGATCGGGCTCTCCGGCGAGGCTGTGGACCGGTATCTCGACCAGTGGATCACCAGGATCACGGACATCACCCCGCTCGCCGCGCGTGTGCACCGCTGCGTCAGCTCCGGCCGTCTCGATGCCGCCCAGGAAGAACTGCCGGTCGAACGAATCTATCCCGTGCCCGCGCCCATTCTCGGTCTCATCGGGGCGAGCGAGCCTCAGTCCAGCGAGTTCTCATGAATCCGCTGGGCGGGCCGCCACGTCGGACGAAGGCGTCAGCACGACTGCTTCGATAATCACTACCGCACGCAATGCAATCTCAGCGGTGCCTCGATCCGATGTAGACCGCGCGGGGGCGCATTCGCGACGGTCGTTCGTAGGCTTCGGCCGCGTGGGCGAGCCAGCCTGCTGTCCTTGCCACGACCACCAAACCCGTCGATGCTTCCTCGGGCCAGCGGTGAAGCCAAGTCATCGCACCGAGCGCGAAGTCGATGTTGGGTTGGGGCAAGCCGTGCCGGGATGCCGATTTCAGTAACGTCCGTACGAGGTCCAGGCAGTCGCTCTCCTCGTGGACGCGCTCGAGAGCGGCCAGCAGATGCGGGGCACGGGGGTCGAAGTCGGTGTACACCTGGTGTCCGAACCCTGGCAGCGCACCATGACGCCCAGCCGATTCGCGGCCTCGGCAGCAGTCATCCATTCGCCGTCCACGCCTGGACCATAGTGAACTCAATCAACGTTGACAACGTTGATTCCCGCTGGCCAGAGTCAGTACATGGCCAAAACGAACAGGGGCGCGAGACAGGCGCGAAGGAGCGGACTCGGGCCACGTTTTCTTGGCTTATGGTGTTCCACCGCGCTCTCCGACACCGGTAACGGCATTTTCCTCATCGGCGCGACGCTGCTCGCCATCCACACCTTGGAAAATCCTGCCCTCGTAGGGATTCTGCTCACTCTGGCGACCATTCCGTGGCTTGTCGCGGCGATTCCCGCGGGAATCGTCGTGGATCGCGTGGACGGGCACCGCGTCATCCAGATCGCCAACCTCGTGCGTGCGGGAATAATGCTTGCTACCGGCGTCGTCAGCGCCACTGGGCACATTTCCGCCGTTATTCTCGTCGCAGCAGTCTTTATTTCGGGGGTGCTTCAGACTTTCGTCGACGGTGCGGCGGAAGCACTCATCCCCGAGGTCGTCGACCGCGACCGGCTCTCGGACGCGAACGGGGCGCTCTCGGTGTCGACTCGGGTCTTCTACCAGTTCCTCGGACCGCCGATCGCGGGGCTGGCCTACGCGCTCTGGCCATCGGCACCGGCGCTGCTCTCCGGCGTGCTTTGCGGTGTCTCGACGTTGTGCATCGCCGCGGTACGGCAGCCGTGGCCGCACCGGCGTGGCGGCCACGGCAAGGTCGACTTCCGGAGCGGTCTTCGGATCGTGGGCCGGAACCGGATTCTCAAAGCCGCTATCGCCATCAGTTGCGTAACCAGCATCGCCAACGGTATCTATCTGACTGTCTTCGCCGTCTACGCCAACTCCGACACCGGTCTTGGCCTCACCCCGGCGACTTACGGAGTGCTTACCGGCCTCGTCGGTGCCGGGGCGGGAGTCGGGGCCTACCTCACGGGCCGGGCCGAACGGTTATTCGGCGAGGTCCGCACCATGCGGCTCACCCGGGTCGGCTGGGCTTTGCTGTTTCTCAGCCCATTGCTGCGCTCTCCCTGGCTCATCGCACCCGTCATGGTCGCGGGAAGCGCGTTCGGGGCGATGTGGGCCGTCCAGGCGATGAATCTGCGGCAACGCGCCACCAACCCGGGCCAGCGAGCCCAAGTCCTGGGCGTCTTTCGAGCCTTGACCTACGGAGCCACGCCGCTCGGGAGCCTCGCGGCCACCGCATTCCGCGGCACCGTCAGCAGTCAGCTCCTGCTCGGCGTGGCAGCGGCTCTCACTGCTGCCACGATCGCCCTTGTTCCCACCAGCGAAAGCCTCGCGGTGAATACGGCGGGCGATGCGCGGCGGTGATCACCGGACGGTTTCCAAGCCCGCCGTTCTCGGCTGCTGTCCCGGTAAGAAGGCGACGCCGGCGGTCGTGCTCCCCGACCGAGCAGCCACGTCGTAGGGTCTTGATTCGAACAACGCGCCAAACCGGGGAGGGTTCAGATGGCTGACGATGTTCGGCGGCGGGAGCAGGTGCTCGACGGGCTGGATCCCGAACAGCGTGCGGCTGTGCTGGCGCCGCCGGGTCCGGTGCGCATTCTTGCCGGGGCCGGGACCGGCAAGACCCGGACCATCACTCGCAGGATTGCTTATCTGGCCCTGACAAATCAGGTCAGGGCCACCGAGATCCTCGCGGTGACCCATTCCAACCAAGCCGCGGGCGAGCTGCGGGATCGCATCCGGGCGTTGGGAGTGTCCGTGCAGGCTCGGACGTTCCACAGCGCGGCGATGGGCCAGTTGAAACATTTCTGGGCGAAGACCGGTCTTCCCGGAGACGAGCTGCGGATGATTCACGACATCCCGGGCGGTCAGGGGTCCTTTCTCCGCAAGGCGCTGGAAGCCGAGGTGCGGTCGGTCGCGACCACGGATGTCCGGGACCTCAAGGAGGAAGTCGACTGGGCGCGGCGGAGCCGGCTCACGCCGGACCAGTACGCGCAAGTGGCGAATGCGAGCGGACGGAAGCGAAACCTGCCCGCCGCGGTGCTGGCGGCCGGCTACAAACGGTACGAGCAGGCGAAGCGGTCCCAGGCCGTGCTGGACTTCGGCGACACTATCGAGCAGTGCGCGCTCCTGCTCGAAAACGACCGTGCGGCGGCAGCGCAGTTCCGAGACCGGTACCGGTGCTTCGTCGTGGACGAGTACCAGGACACCGACCCGGCGCAGGAGCGCCTGCTGGCGGCTTGGCTGGGCTCGGGCCGCGATGTGACCGTCGTCGGTGATCCCAACCAGACCATCTTCTCGTTCAAAGGGGCCGACCCCTCCTTGCTCGTCGGGTTCGCCGATCGTTTTCCCGGCGCGGTCAGCATTTCGCTCGACCGGGATTACCGCTCGACGCCTCAGATCGTGGGCTACGCCAACCGGCTCATGGGGCAAGCGTCGGCGGGCGTGGTGCTCAAGGGACAGCGACCCGACGGTCCCGAACCGGTTCTCCGGACCTACGACACCGAAGCGGCCGAAGCCACGGCAGTGGCGGGACGGGCCAGCGAACTCGTCACCGAGGGCACGGCGGCATCCGAGATCGCCGTCTTGGTCCGGACGAGGTCCCAGGTCTTGTTCTACCGAACCGCCCTGCAGGACGAGGGGGTCGCCACCGAGGTTTTCGACGACGAGAAGTTCTTCGAACGGCAGGAGATCCGCCAGGCGATGACAGCGCTGGCCGATCTCGACGAACGGTCGCCTGGCTTGGCCGGGCTGCGGGAAGTCCTCAAGAATGCCGGCTTCGATCCGGACGTTCCTCCGACCGGGCAGGGCGCCGCGCGCGATCGATGGGAATCGCTGGGAGCGCTGCTGCGGCTTGTCGAACGGACACCCGACGACGCACGGGAAACCGTCGGCATCCTCCTTCGCGAGCTGGAACGACGGGCGGCCGCGGAGCACGCGCCCCGCGGCGGCGGCGGAGTCACCCTGGCCACCATGCACAAGGCGAAGGGACTGGAATGGGACGCCGTCCTGCTTCCTGGCCTCGCGGAAGGCTTCCTCCCCATCGCTTACGCGACTTCGTCGGCGGAGGTCGACGAGGAACGCCGCCTGTTCTACGTCGCCGTTACCCGGGCCAGGGAGCGGCTGGAACTTTCGTACGCACTGGTCAGCGAAAAGGGGTATCCCAGGAAGCCCTCGCGATTCCTCGACCAGATCGTTCCGGTCCGGCGTTCGTTCCCGGCGGCTCCCGTGCCGGCGCGGAATCCGTACTCGGTCGGCGACCGGGTGGTGAGCGCTGCTTTCGGCATGGGCAAGGTGACCGCGGCGACCACAACAGCTGTGACGGCCGATTTCGGCACCCCTTACGGCGTCAAGACGGTGGCGGCGGACCACAAGCTGAGCAAGCTGTGATCCACGGCAAAGCCGGGACCCCGTCCGCGAGGCCCCGGCCGCTGCTCAGGCGACCACCGCTTCTACCAGCCGGACCTGCGATTTCGTCAGGGTGATGCCCACGAACCGCAGGCCGGCCGCGGCGAGCAGCGCGCGCAGCTCGGCACCGGTGCGTTCCCGGCCGCCCTGGGTGACCAGCATGAGCAGGCTCATCGTGGTGGTCACCTCGAGTGCGGGGCCGTCGTCGAGGAGCTGTTCCGCGACGACGATCCGCGCGCCGGAAGGCGCTGCCGCCGCGACGGCACGCAGCGCGCGCACCGCGGTGGTGTCGTCCCACATGTGGATCACGTGCTTGAGAAGGTAGACGTCGGCGTGCACGGGCACGGCTTCGGTGGCGTCACCGGCCACGACGGCGCAGCGCGGGTCGTCCCGCAGCCCGGGATCGACGTTCGCGATGACCTGCGGCAGGTCGAACAACGTGCCGCGTACCGAAGGGTTGTGCTCCAGCAACGCCTTGAGCAGGTGGCCGCGACCGCCGCCGACGTCGGCGATGTGGGCGGCGCCGGACAGATCGAGCGCTTCGGTGACGGAGTCGGCGATCAGCCGTCCGGACCGGGCCATGGCCTGTTCGAACACCGCGCCCGACTCGGGGTCGTCCTCGGCCAGATACTCGAAAAGCGTTTTGCCGTACAGTTTCGGGAACACCGACTCTCCGCTGCGGACCGCCTCGTCGAGCGATGCCCACGTCCGCCACGCGAACGGCGCGCTCGCCAGCAGCACCATGTCCCGTTTGCCGCCGGTCTCGCCGCTGCGCAGCAGTCGCGAAAGCTCCGTGTGCTCGTACCGGTCGCCGCCGACGTCGGCGAACACTCCGCGGACCGCGAGCGCCCGCAACAGCTGGCGCAACGCCCCGGCATCGGCGCCTGCGTCGAGCGCCAGCTCGGCGACCGGGCGCGGCTGATCGCTCAGCGCGTCGGCGACACCCAGCCTGACCACCGCCGACAGCGCGGCGGTCACGCCGAGACTGTAGGCGAGCGCGTGCAACCGCAGCGGCGCGGCGACCCCGTCTGATTCCGGCATGTCCAATCCCTCCAGTCAAGTGGGCTTCCTGGCTACCCAAGCCCGCGCCGCTCGGACCGCGCTGGAGGTGAACTGGACTCGAGCGAGCCACGGCCGGCATCGGAGAGAGTGACGGCAGCCGATTCCGACGGAGCGCTGATGCGAATACTGTTCGTCACCTGGAACTCCACCGCCCACCTGCCCGCGATGCTGCCCTTGGCCTGGGCGTTTTCCGCGGCAGGACACGAGATCGCGGTCGCCGCCCCGCCGGAGGACGCCGAGCGCGCCCGCGGGTGGGGGCTGCCCGCGGTCGCCGTCGGGGCCCAGCCGGCGAACGGCGGACCGCCGTCCGGCTCAATGCCCGCCCCGTGGCCCCGCGGCTGGCAGCGCGATCCCGCGCTCCTCGACGACACCGGCCGCGCATTCCTCGCCGGCTTGGCCCGCAAGCAACTCGGCATCGCCGCGGCGATGCTGCCGGACCTGCTCGCCTACGCCACGCCCTTCGCACCCGACGTGGTCATCTATGACGCGGCCAGCCTCGCGGGCGAGGTCGCCGCCACCCGGCTTGGAGTTCCGGCCATCGCCCACTCCTGGGGCCGCGTCGCCCCCGTCCGCCTGCACCGCGACGCCGACGGCGCTCCGCTGCCCGCGTACGCCGACCTGTTCGCCCGATTCGACGCTCCCGTCCCCGACCACGCCCCGCCCGAGTTCGACCCCTGCCCGGCCGCCCTCCGCGCCCCGGGCGACCCGGCTGCCGACCTCCGCCCGATCCGCGCCGTGCCTCGCCTGCCCCCGCGGCCGTACGGCCGTGCTCCCCGCGTCGCCGTCCTGCCCGACGGCCACCACGATCCGCTCGCCCAGCTCGACCTCGACGTCGCCGTCGCCCACGCGGACGGCCTCGCGCTGCCAGCGTGCGATGTGCTCGTGCACCGGGGCTCGGGGCCGGCGACGCTGGCCGCGGCGGCGAGCGGGGTGCCTCAGGTCGTGGTGCCGATGCGGCCGGAACAGTGGACGGCGGCCGAGCGCGTCGAGGCGGCTGGGGCGGGGAGGCTTTCGGCCCGGATCCCCGACGCGGCGACGATCAATTCGGTGCTCGGCGACGCGGCGTTGCGCGAGGGCGCCGAAGCGCTTGCCGCGGCCGTGCGGACGGCGCCGGCGCCCGCCGAGATCGTGGCGAGGATCGAACAAGGCTCGTTTGCCCTCCAGCACACCACGTCTGGCATTTCCGCCTGACCCGACCGAGAAAGCAGGACAGTAAGCGATGCGTTTTCTGTTCACCACCTTCGCGGCCCGGCCGCATCTCTACCCGATGGTGCCGCTGGCGTGGTCCTGCCTCGCGGCGGGCCACGAGGTTCGCATGGCCAGCACCCCCGCGCTGCAGGACGCGATACACGGCACCGGGCTGCCGTCGCTGTCGGTGGGCTCCGACATCGACGCCGAGCGCTGGTTCGCGAGCGGCAACTTCCGGCCGCACGCCGAGGAATCCGACACGTCGGAGTACGACCCGTGGCGGCGCGTCACGCAGCGGCTGGCCGAGAAGCAGTACAGCGTCTGCGAAGCGATGGTCGACGACCTGGTCGACTTCGGCAGGCACTGGTCGCCCGACGTGCTCGTGCACGACCCCGTGACGTTCGCCGGCCCGGTCGCCGCGGAGGCGCTCGGCATCCCGTCGGTGAGCCACCTCTACGGACTGGCCCGCTTGCTGCGGCTGGAAATCGAGGACTGGGTGGGCGATCAGCCGCGGCCGGGGTTCCTGCGGCTGTTCGAACGATGGGACCGCACGCCGCGCGTCGACCCGACCGCGTGGATCGACCCCTGCCCGCCGAGCCTGCGCTGGCCGGACCAGCGGCCGATCGAACCGCGCCATCCCATGCGCTACATCTCCTACAACGGCCCGGGTTCGGCCCCGAACTGGCTGCTCGACCGGGCGGAGCGGCCGCGCGTGTGCGTCACCTGGGGCACCTCTCAGCAGAAGAAGCTCGGCCCGGCGGTGTTCGAACTGTTCGGCCGGATCGTGCGCGAGGTCGCGAAGCACGATGTCGACGTGCTGCTGCTGACCGGCGGCATGAGCGAAACCGAACTCGCTCACCTCGGCGCCCTGCCGGGCAACGTGTGCCCGCTGGACTGGGTCCCGCTCAACCTTCTTCTCCCGCACTGCTCCGCGATCGTCCACACGGGAGGGACCGGCGTCATGCTCACCGCCGCCGAGGCGGGGATCCCGCAGCTGGCCGTGACGAAGATCCCGGAGGGCGAGTTCAACGCCATGCGCGTGGCCGCGGCCGGCGCCGGACTCCAAGTCCGCCAGGACGACCTCACCGACGGCGCCGCGGGCGACCGCGTCGGCGAACTCCTGCACAACTCCGCCTTCGCCGAGGCGGCCCGCGCGCTGAAGGAAGAGATGGCCGCCCAGCCCGGCCCGGCGACGATCGTGCCGGTGCTGGAAGAGCTGGCCAAGCGGTGAGCGAAGCCGGGCCGCCGGTCCCGGCTTTTCCTCGCCACACGAAAACGGTCCCCCGGACAACGCGTCCGGGGGACCGTTTCCGCGTGGCGGATCAGTCCACAAAGGCCACCGCACGAGCCCAGCCCGCGCCCGCTCCCTTGACCTTCACCGGAAAGCAGCTCACCGTGAATCCCTGCGCGGGCAACGCGCCGAGGTTCGCCAGCCGTTCGATCTGGCAGTATTCGCGGGTGCGGCCGGCGAAGTGCGCCGGCCACAGCACGCCTCGGTCGCCGGTGCTTCTGAATTGCTCGATCATCCAGGTGAACGGCGCGTCGAGGCTGAACGCGTCGGTGCCGATCACGCGAACCCCGTGGTCCAGCAACAAGGTCACCGCCGAATGGTCGAGCCCGGTGAACTCCGTGAAATACGCGGGCGTTCCGGCGCGGGCGTCGGCTCCGGTGTGCAGCAGCACGAGTTCGCCGGGCCGCGGCTCCCGGCCGAGCGCGGCGAACCGCTTCTCCAGCGCGGCGGCGCCGACCGCGCCCGGTGCTTCACCGGTGAGGTCGAGGGTGAGCGCTGCCCCGTGGAACCAGCTGAGCGGCAACTCGTCGATGTGCCGCGGCCGAGCGGCGGACACCGCCGCGGAACCGTAGTGCGACGGTGCGTCCACGTGCGTGCCGGTGTGCGTGGTGAGCGACAAGGTGTCCAGCGACAACAGTTCCCCGCCGGGCAGTACTGCCGGATCGAACTCGATCCCGAAGTGCGCGCGCATTTCGTCGGCCATGTGCTGCGCGGCGGCGGCCGGGGAGAGCACGTCGTGGCTCACCGGATCCGGCTCCCATCCGGCCGCGTCGATCGGCGACGAAAGATCGATCAGGGCCATCAGCTTCCGCCTTTCCCAGCCGGCGCGCCGGAGGGCGGCGCGACCTTCCCGTACGCGACCAGCCGCGTGAGTTTCGCGGCCAGCGGCGTATGCGAAATCAACCCGGCTATCGCCGGGCGCATCGCCGTCGCCACGCGACCGCGCGAAAGCATGCCGCGGCTCTGCCGCTTCTGAAACCGCATGATCGACGCGACCGCCGGCCGCCGGACGCGTTCGTACTCGGACAGCGCCGCAGCCGAAAAGTCGTTCGTCCGCACCGCTTCGACGAGCACCGGAGCGAGCGCGAGAGCGTCCTGTAATGCCAGATTGATGCCCTGCGCGCCAAGCGGGCTGTGGGTGTGCGCCGCATCGCCGATCAGCACGACGCCGTCGGCGCACCACCGCGGCGCGCAGCCCGCGAACACGTCGAGCAGGGTGAAATCGCGAGGGCCGCGGACCTGCTCGCGGATGAGGTCGGCATACTGCGGCAATCCGTCCGCGAGCTGATCGATCACGCGGTCCACGCCCGCTTCGAGCACGTCGGCGTATCCGCCGTGGGGCAGCATCCAGCCGATCTGCACCGTGTCCGGATGCGCGTCGTAGATCAGCACCGGCCGCCGCGCCGCCTGGTGCACGCTGACCGTGCCGACGGGGCGGCCGGGCGCGTGCAGCTTGCACCACAGGACGTCCTGGTCGAACACGTCCTCCCGGCCGTCGGGAATGCCCACGAGCTTGCGCACCTTGGAATAACGCCCGTCGGCCCCGACGACGCAATCGGCCTCGACCACGTGGTTCCCGGCGCGTCCGCGAACGGTGACCGTCGTGCCCGACAGCTCGGACACGCGGTAGCCCTCGAGGTAAGTGAAACCGGGCAGCGCCGAACACCGCTCGTACAGCGTTTTCAACATGTGCAGCTGCGGCAGGCTCAAAAGATGGTCGTGGGGCGGCGGCAGCCGCCGGTAGTCGATGTCGAGGATCGTGCGACCGCGGTCGACGACGGTGAACCGCGGTGTCGCGCAGTGTCCGAGCGCCTTCGCGTCCTCCAGCACTCCGAGCCCGGCCAGCACGGCCTGCCCGCCGGGTTGCAGGATCTCGCCGCGGAACTTGCGTTCCTTCATCGTCGCGCGCTCCACCACGGTGACCGCGACGCCCTCCCTCAGCAACGCGAGCGCCAGCGCGAAGCCGGCCGGGCCGCCTCCGGCGACGCACACCTGCGTACGAGTGCGCGTCGCCTCGGCTTCGGCGCTGGTGCTCACGAGGACACTCCGGCGAACTCCCGGATCGACGAGATCATGTACGCGGTCATCTCCTCGGTGATGCCCGGGTACACGCCGATCCAGAACGTGTTCTCGGTGATCACGTCGGAGTTGGCCAGGTCGCCGACCACGCGGTGCTCGGTGCCGAGGTAGGCCGGGTGGCGCGTCAGATTCCCGCCGAAGAAACGGCGGGTGCCGATCCGGCGGTCCTCCAAGAACGCCACCAGGTCGCGGCGGGTGAACGGCGCGTCCGGCTGCACGGTGAGCACGAAACCGAACCAGCTCGGGTCGGAGCCGGGGGTGGGACTCGGCAGCAACAGGCCGGGCACGCCTTCGAGGCCGTCGCGCAGGCGCGTCCAATTGTGCCGCCGCGCCGCGCCGAACTCGTGCACGCGGGCGAGCTGCGAGACGCCGAGCGCGGCCTGCAAGTCGGTCGACTTCAGGTTGTAGCCGATGTGGGAGAAGATGTACTTGTGGTCGTAGCCCGCGGGCAACGTCCCGAGCTGGTAGTCGAACCGCTTGAAGCAGGTGTTGTCCTCGCCGGGTTCGCACCAGCAGTCGCGGCCCCAGTCGCGCAACTGCTCCACGATCCGCGCCAGCACGAGGTTCGCCGTGACGACGCAGCCGCCCTCTCCGGTCGTGATGTGGTGGGCCGGGTAGAAGCTCGTGGTGGCCATGTCGCCGAACGTGCCGGTGAGCTGGCCGTGGTAGGTCGAGCCGACGGCGTCGCAGTTGTCCTCGACGAAAAAGAGGTCGTGCTCGTCGGCCAGTTGCGCGATTTCCGCCGCCTGGTACGGATTCCCGAGGGCGTGCGCGATCATGATCGCCTTCGTGCGCGGCCCGATCGCCGCGGCGATCCGCTCCGGCGTGGTGTTGTAAGTGCCGAGTTCGACGTCGACGAACACCGGGATCAGGCCGTTCTGCACGATCGGGTTCACCGTGGTCGGGAACCCGGCGGCGACGGTGATCACCTCGTCGCCGGGGCGCAGCCGGCGGTCTTCGAGCTGCTCCGACGTCAGCGCCGAGAGAGCGAGCAGGTTGGCCGACGAACCGGAGTTGGTCATGTGTGCTTTGCGCAATCCGAACAGGCGGGCGAACTCGCGCTCGAACCGCCGCGAGCTCACCCCCGCGGCGACGCGCATCTCGAGTGCGGCCTCGACCAGCGCCACGCGGTCGTCCTCGCTGAACACCGCGCCCGAACTCGGGATCGGCGTGATCCCGGGCCGGAACTCGCGGGGCAGGCGCTCGGCGTGGAGCTTGCGCACCTGGTCGAGAATGTCATCCTTCAGCTGGTCCATGGTCTTCCTCTCGGGACACCGGTTCCGGGCGGACAGGCCGCATTGCTCACCGCTTCGCTCACTGCCGGGAACACCGCCGGATCCCGTCGATCAGACGAGCCTGCGCGATCGCCCCCGCCGCGGCCGCGGCGGCGGCCTCGTCACGCCCCGCCCGCCGCGCGCTGTCGACGGCCCGTGCGAACTCGCGCACCGAAGCGGCGAACTGGTCGTCGGCGGGCAAGGTGTGGTCCTCGCTGTGCTGCTGCCGCCGAACGCGCAGCACCGGGCGATGGTCCTCGGGCGGGGCGTACGCCCGGTCGAGCGTCAGGACTCCCGTCGAGCCGTGCAGTGTGTAGCTTGCTTCGTAGGCGTGATCCATGCCGAAAGTCAGCACCGCGGTCGCTCCGTCCGCGCGGCGCAGCACAGCTGATCCGCCGTGGTCGACCTCCGCACCGGCGGGGCGGTACAACGAGGCGCCGGCGACAGTCAGGTCGTCGCCGAGGAACATCCGCGCCACCCGCACCGGGTAGCCGCCGTTGTCCAGCAGCGATCCGCCGCCGAGTGCCGCGTCGTGGCGGATGTCGTCGTCGCGCCGGCGCGGCACAGTGAAGGTCGCCCGGATCGAGCGCAACTGCCCGATCGCGCCGTCGGCTACCTGCTTGCGCACGGCATCGTGCTGGCTGTGCCAGGGGAACATGTAGTTTTCCCGCAGCACGAGCCCGCGGCTTTCGGCAAGCTCGAACAGCTCGCGCGTCTGGGTTTCCGTAGTGGTCAAGGGCTTCTCGGCGAGCACATGCTTGCCCTGCTCCAGCGCGGCACGCACCCACTCCGCGTGCAGGCCGGTCGGCAGCGGCACGTACACCGCGTCCACATCGGGCCGGGCGAGCAATTCTCCGTACCCGGTCACGGGTTCCCCGCCGAAACGGCCCGCGATCTCGGCGGCCCGCTCCCCGTCCCGGCTGGCGACGGCGGTCAGCCCGGCCGAGTCCGTCCGCGCGAGTGCGGGCAGCACCCGGCGGACGGCGACGTCGGCACAGCCGAGCACCCCGAGCCGCACGGTGCTCACCACAGCACCTGCAAGCAGGTGAGCAGACTGCGGACTTCGACGTTGAAGTGATTGCCGTATTGAACGAGATCGTTGACCTGGCGTGCGGTCATCCACACGTAGTCGTCGGGGGTCTCGAGCGGGAAGTCGTCCTCCACCTCGACGATGAGGTAGCGGTTCTCGGCTTGGTAGAGCCGTCCGCCTTCCTCGGAATGCACCACGTCGCACCGGATTCGCGACGGGTCCACGTTCAGCACGTAGTCGAGGTACGGCGGCCGGTGGTGTTCGTTGAGGCCGGTGTAGTTGTTCGGGGTGCAGTGCACCGTCGGCGCCATTTCGACCACGTCGAACGTGCCCGCCTCGGTGCGCGCCTGCACCAGCATGTGCAGCACGCCGTCGATTCGCCGGGTGAGGAATGCCAGCACGCCCTTCTCCCGCGGCGCGAACAACGGCTGGGCCCAGTGTGCGACCTCCCGGCTGGTCGCTTGCACGTCGACCCCCATCACCTCGAAGAACTTGCCGCTCGCGTGGGAGATCACGCCGTCGCGCTCGCTCCAGCCGGGTGCCTGCGCGAGCGGCGTGCGGGCCTGTCTCAGCTCATGGCGCGCCTTCAGCTCGGTGAACCAGCTGAGCAATTCGGCCGTGCTGTGCAAGGAGCCGTCGACCTCCGCGAGCGAACGGATCAGCGCGCCACGGAACGAATCCTCCCGCACCGCCGACGGCCGGTCCATGGGCGCGGCGAAGCGGATGCCGGCGAGCACGGTGCGGGAATCCATGTTCACGAGGTTGTCGACGAGCAGCAGCTCCCGCAGCTGATTGAGCGTCAGCCAGCAGAAGTCGTCGTGCAGCGGCACGTCTTCGTCGGTCTCCACGACGATATTGCGGTTGCGCTTGCGCAGGAACCACGCGCCCTGCTCCGATTGCAGCGCGTCGGCCAGCACCCGGCCGCGGCGCGGCGCGGTGAAGTACTCCAGGTACGGGATCGCCGATCCTTCGTGCACCCGGGTGTAGTTGCTCTTGGTCGCCTGCACCGTCGGCGAAAGCTGGAGCATGTTGACGTTGCCCGGCTCCATTTTGGCCTGCATCAGGCAGTGCAGCACCCCGTTGAACTCCTTGACGAGGATGCCGAGGATGCCGATCTCGGGCTGCACGATGATCGGCTGGGTCCAGCTGCCGTCGTCGCGGTGGTCGGTGTCGACCCGCAGCCCTTCGATGGAATAGAAGCGGCCGCTGGCGTGCACGAGGTTGCCGGTGTCCGGCCGCACCGACCAGCCCGGCATCTTCTCCAGCGGCACGCGCTCGACCCGGTATTCGTGCGTCCGCGCACGGTCGGCGAACCACTCGCGGAACTCGCCGGTCGGCAGCAGCAGGCGATCGGACGTGGTGGCCGATTCGGTGAACCGCCGCAACAGGTCCGGGGTTTCCCGGGTGAGCAGCGGCGTGGTGTTCTGGATCGTCATTGCAGGGTTCTCCCCTCGGAGGAACAGCGGGTGCCCGCGGCGCGAGCCCAGGTTGGCGGGCCGGCCTCAGCCGGATTCCGTCACGATCGCGTCGGCGGCGGGGAACGGCCAGCGCGCGGCCGCCGCCCGCAGTGCTTCCGGGCCCGTGCCCGAGGCCCAGCGGTACCCGTCGGGCCGCACCACGAGCCACGATCCCGGTCCGAGGCCGAGCCGCGCGGCGAGCGTGCCGTCCGGATCGGGCACCTCTCCCCCGCTGCCAAGCGAAATCGGCGACAGCGGGCCGGGCACCGCGCCTTCGATCGCGGCGACCGCGGCGGGCCAGTCGGCCGAATCGCCCGGCACCGTCCACAGTGTCCAGCCCGGCGTTCGAAGCAGGCTCGCGAGCGCGGCGGGATCGGCGCAGTCGGACGGCGCCCACCCCGCCCGGGTGCTGCCGTCCGGCCCGCTCAGCACACTGTCCGGATAGGACAGTGACAGGCCCGACATGCCGCTCATGATCTTGTGCTCCAGCCTGCGTTTCGCCGGCGTGAGCCTGCGCAGGGCCGCGAGACCGACCGGCATGAGGGTGGACATCGCCGCGCTGCGCAGCGCCACCAGCGCGGTGGCCGTGCGCGTCGAACCGAGGAGCTTGCGCCCGACCGGCATCCGCTCGTCGTCGTAGGAACGCAGCAGTTCGGGGCCCGCCTCGCCGGTCACGACCGCGGCCAGTTTCCAGCCGAGGTTGTAGGCGTCCTGAATGCCGGTGTTCATGCCTTGCCCGGAGGCCGGGCTGTGCACGTGGGCGGCGTCGCCGGCGAGCAGGCACCGCCCCCGGCCCATCGCTTCGATCATGCGCTGCTGGATGGTGAACACCGAAACCCAGCTCGGCGGCCGGATCACGACTCGCTCGCCGATCGCGCGCGAAATCTTTTCGGTGAACCGGTCGACCACGCGGTCCGCGTCGCCGCCGATGTCCGCCGTGTCCAGCAACCGCCACTTGCCCGGTTCGGGGAAGGGCACCAGCATCACCGTTCCGGCGCCGGTGTCGAGCCAATGGATGCTGTTCTGCGGAAGGGAACACTCGACCTCGGCATCGGCGATCAGCCACGTCTGCGACTGGTCGCCGTGGAGCTTCAGGCCAAGCTCCTTGCGCACAGTGCTGTGCCCGCCATCGGTGCCGACGAGCCACGGCACGCTCAATTCGCTTTCCACGCCGCCGGCGCGCAGCCGGACGTCGACGCGGTCCTCGCGGCGCGTCAGCCCGGTCAACTCGACGCCCCATTCCACCTCCACGCCGAGCTCGGCCACGCGTTCGCGCAGGACCTGTTCCGTCACGGCCTGGTCGACCATCAGCGTGAACGGGAACCGGGTCGGCAGGCGGTCGTAGTTGGTGTCGAAGCGAATGAGTTCGCGGCCCCGCTGATGCAGCGTGAAATGCTCGACCCGGCGACCGCGCGGCAGCAGCCGTTCGGCCACGCCCATCTGGTCGAACACCTCCAGCGTCCGGGCGTGGGTCGCGAGCGCGCGGCTCGTGACGGCCGGGCCGTCGGCGGCGTCGACCAGCCGGACGGAAACGCCGCGGCGGGCGAGTTCGTGGGTCAGGGTGAGCCCGGTCGGACCCGCGCCGACGACGAGAACGGCGAGTGTGCTCACGGTTTCCCCTCCCCGGTCAGCGCGCCGCGCCGCCGTGCCATTTCGGCACGCAGCTCCTTGCGCTGAACCTTTCCGTTGGCCGATCGTGGGATCTCGGTGAGCACCTCGACGAACTCGAGATGCTCGTACGCCGGGGCTTCCCGGTTGGCGAACGCGATGAGGTCAGCCTCGGCCGCCGGCGCCCGCAACACCACGAACGCCGCCGCGACCGCACCGGCGACCCGGTCCGCGACGTCGACGACCACGCAGTCCTCCACCTCGCCGTGAGCGCGCAGCCGCCGCTCGATCGCCGACGGGGAGACCAGCCAGTTGTCGCGTTTGAACACATCCTTGATCCGGTCGACGAGGACGAGCCTGCCGTCTTCGGAAATGCGCCCGATGTCGCCGGTCCGGAACCAGCCGCCCGCTTCGAGGTGCTCCCCGTCGGGCCGGCCGTGATAGCCGAGCATCACCTGCGGTCCGCGCACGCGGACCTCGCCCGCCTCGCCTGCCGCCAGCCGCGCACCCGTGCCGGTGTCGACGACGTCGCATTCCGTTCCCGCGACCGGGAATCCGACAGAGCCGGTGACCGGCGCGTCCGGCCGGTCGGAGTGCGTGAGCGGGGACGTTTCGGCGAGACCGTAGCCTTGGAAGACCGGCGTGCCGAAGCGCACGGTCAGCGTTTCCGCCGCGTCAGACGGCAAAGCCGATCCGCCCGAGGCGATCATGCGCAAGGACGGGACGGCAGTATCGGTGTCCGTCGCGGCTAGCCGGGTCAGCCAGGCCGGCATGCTGTAGAAATGCGTCGCCCCGTACCGAATCGCAAGCTCGACAGCTCCGGACGGGCGTGGGCACAGTATCTGCGTGGCACCGGCCAGCAGCGCCGGGTTGAGGTGCATCGGGTGGTAGGTGGGCAGGTTCACCACGCACACCGCGTCCGGCCCGAGATGGTGCGCCTGACGGACCTGCGCCGCGTTGATTGTGATGTTGCGGTGCGAGAGCCGCACGGCCTTCGGCGCGCCGGTGGTTCCGCTGGTGAACAGCAGGCACGCGGGCGCGTCAGCGGCGATCTCGGCCGCGACGGCCTCGCCGCCGAACGTCGCGACGTCGCTGAGTGGCAGCACATCCTCGAGGTCCGGCAACTGCGCACGGACCTGAGCTATGCGCTCCGCGACCTCCGGACTCACCACCGCGAGCCGCGCCGACACTGAAGCAAGGTTGTGCGCGATCACCGGCGGCGGCAGCAACGGGTTGAGCGGGGCGACGACGTTTCCGCTGCGCAGCACACCGTAATAGGCGACCGCGAAGTCAATGTCCAAAGAGGACGTGACGGCGACCGCGGCCCCGGCGGAACCGAGCCGGTCGCCCAGGCAGCGGGAAAACCGGTCGGCGGCGGCGTCCAGCTCGGCGAAGGTCGCCGTGCGATCGCCGGCGACGATGGCCGGACGATCCGGCCATCGCCTCGCTGCCTCGGCGAGCAGGCCGCCCGCCTGGCCGTCCGGGCATTCGGGCGGCAGCGGCGGGCCGACGGCGACGAACGGCTCAGCCACGGCGGCCCTCGGCGAATTCCTTGGCGAGGGCGAGGGTCGCGCTGCTGTTGCCTCCCAGCGCCTTGCGCAGAAACGACCGCGCCGTCTCGACGCTGGCGTCGGCGCCCAGCACGGACGCGATCGCGCTTTCCTTGACCTCCACGGTGTGGCGCGAGATCACCCGCACCCCGTCGCCGTCCGGGACGACGGTCCACTCCCCGGTGTGCGCGTTCATCAAGGCGGGCACCACAGTTTGCTTGTAGACGATCCGATCGGGGCCGAAACAGACCCGGATGGACTCGGTGGTGTGCGTGGAGCCGTCCTTGGTACGGGTGTCCATGATCATGGTCTGGACTCCGTCGGGGTCCTCGGTGAGGTCCAACCGCGACACGTGCGGCAGGCGCCGCGGCCATTCGTCTGCCCGGTAGAGGAACTCGTAGACGTCCTCGCCGGAGCCGTTGACCGTGACCTCGTCGGCGAAGGAGAACACCAGCTCCCCCAGCCGGTCGCCGCGTTCGGCCAGTGCCTTGACGTTGGCCAATTCCGTGGTGCTGTTGCGGTTCGTGACGTCGGTGAGCCAGGCGAAGTCGTCCGGATCGTCGTCGACGGCCGCGAACTCGTGCCGGAGCGTGAGCGCGCTCGCGGCGGCGCCGGTGGCTTCGACCTGCCACTCGCCGAGCATCGCCGCGACCGGCGGCTTGAACACCTCCTGGCGGAAGCCGATCGTGCGTTTGACCGGATCGAGATCGCGCCGGGAGATCCAGTTCTTGACCTGGCCGCCCGCGGTCGCCCACATCTGGAGGCGCTCGGTGCGGTCGGTGCCTTCGAGGCGCTCGACGTGGACGTTGGGCCGGAAGTACACCGGCCACCGGGTGGCGTCGGCGAGCAGGCCGTAGACAGTGTCGGCGGGCGCGGCTATCTCGATGTGATGGGTGGTGGTGCGCAGCTGCTGCGTAGGCATCGGGTCGTCCCTCGGTGGGTTGCGGGTTTCAGAAGTTGCCGAGACCGCCGCAGACGTTCATCGCCTGCGCGGTCACCGAAGCGGCGGAATCGCTCACGAGGTAGCCGACCATCCCCGCCACCTCGGCGGGCGTGCTGTAGCGCCCGAGCGGGATCTTCGCCTGGAAACGGCTGAGCACCTCGTCTTCGGTGACGCCCCACACCGCCGCGTAGCCTTCGCGAACCCGTTGCGCCATGGGGGTTTCCACGTAACCAGGGCAGACGGCATTGACCGTGATGCCGGTCGGGGCCAGCTCCTTGCCCAGTGCCTTGGTGAAGCCGATGACGCCGCTCTTCGCCGCCGAGTACGGCGCGCCCAGCGGCACGCCCTGTTTGCCGCCGGTCGAGGCGATGTTGATGATCCGGCCGGAGGGAAGCTCGCGCATGCCGCCTTTCGAGAGGACGGCCCGCGTCAGCAGGAACACGCTGTTGAGGTTGGTGTCGATGACGTCGTTCCACAGCTCGTCGGAGATCTCCGCGGTGACGCCGCCGCCGCTGCGGCCCGCGTTGTTCACCAGCACCGAGATCGGGCCGAACTCCGCGGTCGCCGCCGCGACCAGCTCTTCCACCGACTCGCGCGAGCGCACGTCAGCGGTGCGCCCGGCGACCGGCAGTCCTTTTTCCTGAAGCGCGCGAACAGTTTTTTCGACGTTGCCGGCGGTGCGCCCGCACAGGAAGGCGGGAATCCCGCGCCCGGCGAGCTCCTCCACCACCGCCAGGCCGATGCCGCTGGTCCCGCCGGTGACCAGAGCGGCGTGTCCGGTGTTCTCCATCGATGCCCCTTCTCCGCGTCCAGTGCCGCCGCGGGAAACGGCGGACGGCACACCGGGAAGGGTGCGGGGCGCGGCTTGAGGCGCGGCACAGGTCGGCTCGACTCCTGTATCCGCGCTCCAGCGGCGCTCTAAGCGGCGTCCGGAGCATCACGCCGGAGCACATCGACCAGTGCGCAGGAGAGGACCGCGATGCCGACCCAGCAGGACCCCGGGACCGAATACCCGTCGATCCAGAATTTCTACTCCCGCCAGATGCACCTGCTCGACGACGGCAAGGTCGACGAGTGGGCCGCCACGTTCACCGAGGACGGATCGTTCGGCGCGAACGCGCACCCGGCCCCGTTCGTCGGCCGTACCGCGATCGCGGACGGCGCCCGCAAGGCGCACGCCGCACTGGCCGAGCGCGGCGTGCAGCGCCGCCACTGGCTCGGCATGCTCGCCGCCGAACCCCGCACCGAGGGCGGCTACCGGGTCCGCTCCTACGCCCAGATCCTCGAAACGCCGCGCGGCGGCCAGACGACCGTCCTGATGAGCACCACCTGCGACGACGTCCTCGTCCGCACTTCCGAAGGGGAATGGCGGGTCCAAAGCCGCGCCGTCCGGCGCGACGACCTCGCCTGAACCCGCGGCACCGGCCTGCCAGTCCCGCACTCGGCGGCCGGCATGCCGTTGCCGCACAACACTTCCCGGCCCGGCTCGGACACTCTCGCATTCCCGCGGCGGGCTGGGCCGGGCCGGGACTTCTGTCCAGTGTGGACGGATCGGCGAGACATGCCGTCGACCGGCCGGATCCTTACAGCGGCCGACTGTCCACTAGGGAGTGTCCAGCCAGCAGAAGCTCATAACCAGAGATCAACTGCGCTCGAGAACCACGACCGGCATCCGGCGGCTGGTCTTGTCCGCGTACTCGGCGTACGGCGGATACACCGCCACCAGCTTTTCCCACAGCCGGTCGCGTTCTTCGCCGACGGCTTCGCGAGCCTTGACGTCGAAGCGGTCTTTGCCGACCTGGACGGAAGCGCGGCCGGTCGCGCGGAGGTTCAGCCACCAGGCGGGGTGATGGTCGTCGCCGCCGCGGGCGGCGACGACCACCAGCCTGCCGTCGTCCTCGGTGTAGACCACCGGGCGAGTCCGGGTGCGGCCCGTCTTGCGTCCGGTGGTGGTCAGCAACAGGATGGGTGCGCCGCCGAGCACTCCGCCGATCGCGCCGCCGCTGCGGCGGTACAGCCACACCGAGAGCCCCATCGCCGCATGGAGCAGGCCTGACTTGGCCCGCACCTGGGTTTCCATCGTGCGTCTCCTTCTCGCCGCAGGGCAACCTTGACAGGTAACACTGTACGCAAGAGTAACGCTGCACGCACGACGGAACGATGTAATCCCAGCCTCACCCGGGCGGCCTCACCCGGCCAGCCGCGCCCGCACTCGCGGCGCGTGCTCGACGAGCGCCGCGATCAGCTCGCACAGCCGGTGCACGCCCTCCGCGCTGATCCCGAGCCCGGTCGGCAGCTGCATCACCCGCGAACTCAGGCGCTCCGTAGCGGGCAGCGGACGCCGCACGCGCTGGTGCGCGTAGGGCTCCAGCCGATGACACGGCGGATCGAAGTGCTTGCGCACCAGCACGTTCTCCGCCCGCAACGCTTTCGCCATCAGATCCCGGTCGAGACCGGACGCCGGATCGACTTCGACGACCACGAAATGGTGGCTCGAATACTCCCCCGGCCCCGGCACGATCAGCCGCACGCCCGGCACCTCGGCCAGGTCCTCGGTGTAGCACCCGAAGCGCTCGCGGTTCACCGCGCGCAACGTCGGCAGCCCTTCGATCGACGTCAGCCCCATCGCACCGGACGCCTCCGTCATCTTGGCGTTGATGCCGAGCCCGATCACGCGGTTCTCGGCGTCGAAGCCGAAGAAATGCGTGGCCCGGACGCGCGCCGCGAGCTCCTCGTCGTCGGTCACGACGGCGCCGCCCTCGAAGGCGTTGACGAACTTCGTCGCGTGAAAACTGAACACCGCCGCGTTTCCGTATCCGCCGATCCCGCGGTCGCGGTAACCGCAGTCGAAGGCGTGCGCGGCGTCGTAGAACAGCTTGAGGCCGTGCCGGTCGGCGATCTTCGCCAGTTCGTCGACCGCGCATTGGCGGCCCCACACGTGCACGCCGAGGATCGCGGACGTGCGCGGCGTGACCAGCCGTTCGACCTCGCGCGGGTCGAGGTTGTGCGTGTCCTCGTCGATGTCGCAGAACACCGGCGTCAGCCCGGCCAGCCGCAGCACGTGCACGGTGGCGACGTAGGTGAAGGAGGGCACGATGACCTCGCCGGTGAGCTCCGATGCCGTGAGCAGCGCCTGAAGCCCGGACGTCGCGCTGGTCGTGGCCACGCAGTAGCGCGCGCCCGCCAGTTCGGCGACCCGCTGCTCGAACTCCCGCACGAGCGGGCCGAAGTTGGTCAGCCACCGGCTGTCCAGCGCACCGCGGATGAGTTCGAGGACGCGGTCGGGGTCGAGCACGTTCGGCCTGCCGACGTGGACCGGCTCGCGGAACGCCGGCGGGCCGCCGAGCGCCGCGAGCACCGGGGGCGTCACGCGACCCGCCCGGAGCGGACCGGGCCGGCACCGGCCCGGCGGGAAGTCAGAGCTGCGTTGTCCATACCTCACCGATCTGTGTACGTTGTACGCGTTCCGATACCGCGTACGCTAAGCGGAGTGACACCAGGCTGGGTGGAGCCGGCCTCAAACGGGTTCGCCGACCCGCGCGCCGGCCGCCGCTTCGGCGACTTCAGGCAGCCGCTCGGCCACCGCCGCGGGCGTCGGGGCGTCCTCGATCTCGCGCCGCAACCCCGCAAGCGCCTTGGGATAGCGCGAATCCGTGAGCACCTCCTCGATCGCCGAGGTCAGCGCCGCGCGCTCCGCGCCGGCCGGCAGCACCCGGCCCGCACCGGCGGCCGCGATCTGGTGGCCCACCTCGCCGTAGATCGGCGAGCGCGGCACCACGACCTGCGGAACTCCGGCGGCCACCGCGCACAACGCGGTGCCGGTCCCGCCGTGGTGCACGACCGCGTCGCACGAAGGCAGCAGCAGCGAAAACGGCACGAGCCCGATCTCGCGCACCCGCGGCGGCAGCGGCTCGGCCGTAGTGCCCTGTTCTCCGGCGAGCAGGATTTCCGCGTCGAGGTCACCGGTCAGTTCGATCAGGTCGGCGAGCACGCGCTTGGCCTGGCCGCCGTCGATCTTGCCGGTCGCGATCCCGCCGGTGAGGCAGATCCGCCTGCGCTCCCGCGGTTCCACGAGCCACGACGGGACAGCCCCGGACCCGGTGTAGGACTGATGGCGGATCGGCACCCGGCGCACCACGCCTTCGCCTCCCGCGACGAGGCTGGGCGGGCACGGGTCGACGAGCACCCTCGAAGCGGGCTGCGGCTCGAGGCCGCGGCTGCGGAACAGCTGCGCGTACCCCTCGCGGTAGTGCACACCGCGCCCGGCGCGCTCCGCGTGCAGCACCGTGCCGATCTCCCAGCCGTGCGACACCAGCGGCACCCCGAGCGCGGCAGCCGCGACCGGGCCGGCGAACGTGAGCGGGTCGGCCACCACGAGGTCCGCGCCCCACCAGCGGCCGAAGGCGATCAGCTGGGGCAGCATCGCCTCGGCGACCACGACCTGGCGGTCGGCCGCGCAGTCCAGTGCGTCCGTCTGCGCCGGCCCGAGCAGCCCGGGCCGCTGCGGCCAGCCCATCGGCCACGACTCCGGTTCGTCCCACGCGCGCAGCCGGCCGTCGGTCGGAATGGCGGAAAGATCCACGTCCTCCCCGCACACCACCGCGGGCAGCCCCGCGGAGACGATCGGGTTCCGGCACGACGGCGGCCCCGCGACCCGCACCTCGTGCCCGACCGCGAGACAGGCCCTCGCGAGCGGCACCATGGGGTTGAAATGCCCTGGCGCCGACCATGTCACGAACAGAATGCGCATGCCGTCCTCCCGATCACCGATGCCGTGGCGATCAGCGTCGGCCGCGGCGGTGGAGAGCGCGTCGACGTTTCCTTGAGCCGGAAAATGCGCACCTGACGTCGAAGGCGTGGGTCGAAAACGCTATTTCGACCCACGCCTTCAATCCGCCCGCCGGACTCCGCCCGGGCAGTACCGGATTACCTTCTCCGCACGAATGGAGCAGTTCACAAATAATGTCGTTCCATGGCAATGCGGGCCGCTTCGAACCGATTGCGCGCGTCCAGCTTGCGCATGCATCCCGAAGTCAGGTTCCGCACCGTGCCCGGAGCCAGGCACAACTCCCGGGCCACCTCCTTCACCGACGCACCCGTCCACGTGAGACGGAGGATGTCCTGCTCCCGTTTCGTCAGTTCCGCACGGGCCAGCGACCCCACCGGGTCCGCCCCCGCGCGCACCCGCCCGACCCCCGCGGCGCCCTGGACGACGTGGATCAGCTGCGACAGCGAGTGTTCCATCGAAATGACCGCGGTGGCACCCCTCTCGATCGCCCGGTCCCGCAGCGCTTCCTGGTCCCGCAGCGCCTCCTCCAGGCTCACGGTCACCACCACGACCTTGCACCACGGAGCCTCGGCCGCGACCCGCTCGGTCAACGTGAGACCGGTCGCGGCGCCGCCCCTCGCCCCGATGATCACCACCCCGGGCGTGTAGTGCCTGATCGCGGGCAGCACCGACGCCGGACCGGAGGCGACTCCGACCACGGTGAACCCGTCCGCGGCGCACAACGTACCCGCCAGTAGTTCGAGCATGAGCCGACTGGCGTTGCCGACGAGTACGCGTACCCCATTCACGTTAGTCACCATCTGCCGCACGGCGTCCGGCGAGTATTTTTTCTACAGCAATTGAATTCCATCTCTGCCGCCCCCAGACGGTGAAATCGCGAATCTCAAACGATCATATCAGCCGTTCGAGGAGAACCGCACTATTCACCAATAGGGGCACATATTTATCCCATTCAGGCCCTATGTCGGGTTTGCCGCGGCTCGGGACGACGGGTGCTTCGCGCGCGAGCCGACCTACCGCGCGGCGAGCGCTTCGAGTTCGGCCACCACGGCCGCCGGCGCCGGGGTGCGCTCGATCTCGGCGCGCAGCTGCCGGGCTTGTTCGCGGTAGCCGTCGTCCTCGAGCACTTTGACCAGCGCGGCCCGCACGGTCTCCGGATCGTTCTGCCCCTCGGCCGTGTCGAGGGTAACGCCGGCGCCGGCTTCGGCGAGAACGTCGCCGTAGTCGAATTCCTCCATGTAGCCGGGGAGCACGACCTGCGGCACGGCGTGCGCCAGCGCGGTGAGGCCGGTGCCGGAGCCGCCCTGATGCACCACCGCGGCGCAGTCGCCGACGACGAGATGCAGCGGAGTCGGGTCGATGAGCACGACGTTGGCCGGGATCTCGCCGAGTTCTTCGCGGTACTTCTCCCCCAGCGTCATCGCGAAGGTCACCGCGGGGAGGCCGGCCGCGGCGTCCAGCACCGAACGCAGCAGCCGGTGGCTGTTGAGCGCCAGCGCGTGCCAGCCGAAGGTCGCGATGACCTTCGGGCCCGACGTGTGTTCAGGCCAGATGTCGACGTCGCGGGCGGCGCCGTTGAAGGGCACGTAACGGATCGCTTTGCCGCCGGCTGCGGCTTCGGTCTGCAGCGAGGGCGGGCAGGGGTCGATGACGAGCGCCGGATCGGGCAGCGCGTCGAGGCCGAGGCGAGCGCAGGTTGCGGCGAGGAACCGGCGGCCGGACACGAGCGCGGACGCGCCCATCACGTCGACGCCCCAGCGGTGTTGCACCACGGGCACGCCGAGCACCCCGCCGACGAGCAGCGCGCTGAGCTCGAACGGGTCGGCGACGATCAGGTCGGGAGCCCACCCCATGGCGAACTCGATCTGTTCGTCCACCACCTGATCGGCGAGGAACGACCACGCGCGCGTCGCCTCGCCGCCGGAGTCCTCGCCGCCGCGGCCGAACGCCTCGATGGGACGCTGGCCGGGCGGCAGGAGTTCCGCCCAGATGGCGTTGCCGTCGAACTCGTCGCCGATCGTCTTCACCGACAGACCGGCGCGGGTCGCGGTGTCCGCGACGTTCGGGCGGCCGACGACGAGGACTTCGTGTCCCGCGGCGCGAAGCGCCCAGGCGACCGGGATCATCGGAAGCAGGTGACTGCCGGAAGGACTGCTGAGCAACAGGACTCTCATGCACTGACCATGGCGGGCACGCCTAGAGTCGCCTCGGTGCGCGGCTCGGGCCGGCCGCGAAGTTCTCGGCCTCCCACAACCGCCGGTACGGGCCGGGTTCCGCGACAAGCTCGGCGTGCGCGCCGCGTTGCACGGCGCGGCCCTGGTCGAGCACCACGATCTCGTCGACCGCGTCAAGACCGGCCAGCGTGTGCGTGACCAGCACGACCGCGTGCCCGCGCGTGGCGTCGAGGGCTTCGGCAAGCAACTGCGCGGCTGTCGGCGGGTCGACACCTTCGACAGGTTCGTCGAGGAGCAGCACCGCGGGGTCGGCGAGCAGCGCACGGGCGAGGACAAGCCGTTGCCGCTGCCCTCCCGAAAGCAGACTGCCGTCGTGACCGGCGACAGTGTCCAGCCCGCCCGGCAGTTCGAGCCGGGCCCGGCGAGCGGCGGCTTCGAGTTCGGAGTCCGTCGCCGCGGGCCGGGCGAGGGCGAGGTTGTCGCGCAGAGAGGCGTGGAAGACGTACGCGTCCTGCGCGGCGCCGGTGATGCGGGCACGGACGTCGACCGTCGTGTACTCACGCACGTCGTGGTCGTTCAGGAAGTAGCGGCCGGCGTCGGGTTCCGCCAACCGGGAGAGGACCGCGAGCACGGTGCTCTTGCCCGACCCGCTCGCCCCGACGAGGGCGACGCGTTTGCCGGGCTCCACCCGCAGATCGAACCCGTCGAGCGCGGGCGCGCGGTCCTCGTCGTAACGGACGCGGATCCCGGTCAGTTCCACGGCAACCGCTTCCGGAACGGCCCGCGGATGCTCAGGCTCGCTGAACGCGGCGCGGGCAGCGAGGAGTTCCTCGATCCGGTGCACCGGCGCGGCCGCCCCGGCCAGATGCCTCGCCCCGGAGGGCAGCGGAGCGGCGATCGCGAACACGGTCAGCGCGGTGAGCGTGAGGACCGCGGACCCACTGACCAGCAAGACGACGAGGGTCGTGACCGCCTGCACCAGCGCCACCGCGGCCGTCGCGGTTTGCACCACGCGCGCACCCTTTTTGGTCAGCTCGGCCAAGTTCCGGGCCGTGGCACGAGCTGCCTGCTCGGCGCGGCCGCGGGCACCGTAGACGGCGAGCTCGGCGGCTCCTTCGGCGAGATCGAGGTAGCAGTCGCCAAGGTCCGCCTGCGCCCGTGCGACGCGGGGCAGCAACTGGCGCAGCCTCAGGCAGGCGAGCGCCGGCACCACCATCACGGCAGCTGCCAGCCCGCCCGCGAGCACCGCCCCCGCCACCGGATGGAGCACCAGGCCCGCGATCACCACTCCGGTTCCGACGACGACCGCCACCGCGAACGGAGCCAGCGACCTCAGCAGCAGGTCCTGTATAGCGTCCACATCGGACACCATCCGGGACAGGGAATCCCCGCTGCGCAACCGATTCGGCGCTCCGCGCTCCAATGCCTCGAACACTTTCCGCCGCAGCCGCACCAGCACCGACAGCGCCGCGTGGTGCCCGCTCAGCCGCTCGACGTACCGGAAAGCCCCGCGCGACAACGCGAATGCCCGCACCCCGACGATCGCCAACCCCAACGCCGCGACCGGCGGCTGCTGGGCAGCCCGCACGATGAGCCACGTCGCGGTCGCCATCAACCCCACGCTGGCCAGTTCGCTCGCCGCTCCCGCCGCGGCGGCCAGCGCGAGCCCGCGCAGCGCCCGTCCGCCGGCCCAGCGCAGCACGGTGCGGAGGAGAGTGCTCATCCGGCTGACACTCCCGCCTCAGCGTCAGCGCGGACTCGCCCGTCCGCGACCTGGAGGATACGGTCCACATCGGACAGAAGCGCGGGACGATGAGTGGCCAGCACGACGAGAGACGCCCGGGCGCGGGCGACACGCTGACCGGCCGACAGACCGACACCGCGCTCACCCAAGAGAGTCGCGTAGCCATCAGGCAGGGCGTCGATGAAATCATCCGCACAGGCGGCGCGCAGAGTGCTCATCCGGCAGGCACCCCCGCCTCGGCATCCGCCCAGACTCGCCCGTCCGCGACCCGGAAGATCCGGTCCACATCGGACAGAAGCGCGGGCCGGTGAGTGGCCAGCACGACGAGAAACGCCCGGGCGCGGGCGACACGCTGACCGGCCGACAGACCGACACCGCGCTCACCCAAGAGATTCGCATAGCCATCAGGCAAGGCGTCGATGAAATCGTCCGCACAGGCGGCGCGCAAGGTGATCATCCGGCTGGCACCCCCGCCTCGGCATCCGCCCAGACTCGCCCGTCCGCGACCCGGAAAACCCGGTCCACATCGGATAGCAGCGCGGGCCGGTGAGTAGCCAGCACGACAGTACGACCGGCCATCAAACGACGAGTCGCGGTGGCGACGGCAAGCTCGCTCCCGGCATCGAGACCGGCGGTAGGCTCGTCGAGAAGCAATAACGGCGCATCGACGAGAAACGCCCGAGCGAGGGCCACGCGCTGGCGCTGACCGACAGACAGACCAACGCCGCGCTCACCCAAGAGAGTCGCGTAACCATCAGGCAAGGCGTCGATGAAATCGTCCGCACAGGCGGCGCGCGCGGCAGCGCGGACGCGGTCCGGGGTGGCGGCCGGGTCGCCGAGGGCGATGTTGTCCGCGATGGTGCCTGCGAAGAGGTGGGGGCGCTGGCCGACCCAGGCGAGGCGAGAGTGCCACGCGGCAAGGGCTGCGGGATCGGCCAGCAGATCGTCGAGCGGGGTTCCGCCGAGGTGCACCGAACCGGTCGCGGGCAGGAAGCCGAGCAACACCGCGAGGAGGCTGCTCTTGCCCGCTCCGCTCGGGCCGACCAGCGCGATCCGTTCGCCCGGTCGCACGCACAGTTCGACGTCCCGGAGCACCGGGTCGGCTGCCCCGGGAAAGCGCACTTCGGCACCGGAGAGCCGGATCAGCACTTCGCTTGAAACGGCCCGCCCGGGGCCGGAAGGCAGCGACTGGTCCTCGGCAACCGGAGCAGCAGCCTGGGGCCCAGCTTCGTCGATCACCGCGAAAGCCCGGTCCGCGGCGGCGCGGCCGGCGGCGGCCGCGTGGAAAGCCGAACCCAAGTCGCGCAAGGGTTTGTAGGCTTCGGGGGCCAGCAGCAGCACCAGAAGGCCGGTCCGGAGACCGAGCGTGCCGTCCAGCAGGCGGAAGCCGATCGGCACCGCGACCAAGGCGACGGACAACGTGGTCACCAAGTCCAAGGCGAGGCCGGAAAGAAAAGCGATCCGCAACGTCCGCATGGTCGCGCCGCGGTAGGCCTCGGCGGTGCGCTCGACGACGCCGATCTGGTGGCCCGACCGGCCGAACGCCCGCAGCGTCGGCAACCCGCGCACCACGTCGAGGAAATGCCCGCCCAGTTCGGCGAGTTTGCCCCACTGCCCGGCCGCCGCGCTGCGGGTGTACCACCCCGCGAGCGCGCCGAACACGGGAATCAGCGGCAACGTCAGCGCGATCGCCACCGCCGACCAAGGATCAGCCGCGACGACCGCGGCCAGCACGGCCAGCGGCACCAGTACGGCGGGCACGCGCTGGGGCAGATACTCGGTGAGGTACGTGTCGAGGCCGTCCAAACCGGGGCCGGCCAGCGTCGCGAGCTCGCCGCCTCGCTCGGCGCGCAGGCGGACCGGGCCCAGGCCGCTGATCGCGTCCGCGAGCCGGGCCCGTACCGCGCCCGTGACGGTCGCGGCCGCCGACGTGACGAGCCGCCCGCGGATCCAGCTCAACGCCGCCCCCGCACCGAGCACACCGGCCAGCGCGACGACATTCGCCGCGCTCGGCCCGGTCAGCACGACCGCGAGGAGCTCCGCCTGCGCCACCACGAGGCCGGCCGTCGCTGCGCCGGTGCCCGCGGACACCGCGGTCAGCCGCCGCGTCCCCGGCAAGCGCGCGAGACGGCCCGCGGTCCGGTCGCCCATCAGAAATACAGCGGTGCGGCCGGCACCACCGGCCCGGCGAACGCCCGCCACAGCCAGACCTGCCCCAGCAGCATCACCGGCAGCGCGCACGCGAGGAACACCCCGAGCACGGCCAAGCTCTCCGGCGCGGCCGCCAGCCCGACCAGCACCGGACTCTGCCCGGCTCCGACCGCGAGCACCGGCAGCCCGACCGCGCAAGCCGTGGCGGCGAACGCCGGGCCGTGCACTCCCCTGCCGAGGAACCGCGCGGCCACGGCCAACGCCACGACGGCCAGGGCCACCAGCACTGCCGCGACCACCGGCGCGGCGACATCCGCGGCCAGGAATCCGAACGCCAGCACCAATACCAGCAACCCCGCCGCGGGCAGCACCAGCCGTCGCGCGAGCGCCGCCGCGCGCACGGACTGCTCTCCGCGCACCCGCATCGCGAGGAACGCCGCGCCGTGCACCACCACGAGGCACCCGAAGGCCAGCGCGCACAACAGGGCGTACGGGCTGAACGCCGCGGCGGGGTGCCCGCCGCTCGGCACGCCCTCGGCGAGATTGCCGAGCACGAGCCCCCAGCTGAGTGCGAGCACCACGCTCGCCACCGCGATCGCCCGGTCCCAGAACCGCCGCGAACCCGCGCTCTCCCGGCGGCTGCGCAACCACATCCCGCCGTCCCGCAGCACGAACGCGCCGACGAGCACCACGAACACCGGGAAATACCCGGTGAACACCGCCGCTTCGAGTTCCGGGAACGCACCGATGAGCAGCCCGACGGCGGCCACGACCCACACCTCGTGGCCGAGGAAGTACGGCCCCACCGCGTTGAGCGAAAGCCGCCGCTCGGTCTCGCCGCCGCCGGTGCGCAGCCGCACCGCTCCGACACCGAACGCCGACCCGTCGAGAATCAGGTATCCGGTCAAGAAAAGCCCGACCGCGGCCAGCAGCAACCCTTGTGCCATCAGAGGACCCTTCCCGCCTCGAGCGGAACCGCCGGCGCCGCCGTCTGCTCGCGGACCAGCTCCGGAATGTCGTCCCAGCGCCGGGAAAACCGGCGGATCACCAGGTAGTCGGCCACCCCGAGCGCGGCCAGCAGCAGGCCGAACACGGCGAACGACGCGACCACGGAGCCCTCGTGCACCGCCGAGGCGGCCTGGTCCGTGCGCAGGAGTCCGTAGACCGTCCACGGCTGCCGCCCCACCTCGCGCAGCACCCAGCCGCAGAGGGTGAGCAGGAACGGCAGCGGGATCACCCAGGTGAGCGGGCGCAACAAGAACCGCGCCCGCTTGCCCCGGGAAATCAGCGTGACGATCAGCGCGTACACCGACAGCAGCACCAGGAGGAACCCGAGGATCACCATGATCTGCGTCGGACCCGAGATCCACGCCGGCGGAAGCGGCTGCCCGTGTGCGGCCGCCAGCGACGCCTGGTCCTCCAGCGCCTGCCCGATCTTCGCGGGCTGGTCGATCTTCAGGTAGTCGGTCTGCACGAACCCGCCGGCGACGGTGACGAGCGCGGCGACCGGGGCCACGACCGCCCCGATCCGCAGCGACGAAAGGAAAAACTCCCGCTGCGGGGTGCGCCGCGCCAGGTGCCACGCACTGATGCCCGCCATGAACAGCGCGCCGGTCAGCAAGGCTGCGGCCACCAGGTGGCCGAGTCCGTCGAGGGCTTCGCGGTTGGTCATCAGCGCACCGAAATCGGTGAGCCGGAACACCCCGTCCCGCACCTCGCCGCCGACGGGATGCTGCAGGAAACCGTTGGCAACCATGATGAACAGCGCCGAAGCGTACGCGGTGAGCGTGACCAGGTAGATCAGCGCGAGGTGCGCCCACTTCGGGATGCGGTCCCATCCGAAGAGCCACATCCCGAGGAACGTCGACTCAAGGAAGAACGCGACGATCGCCTCGAGTGCCATGGGCGCGCCGAAGACGTTGCCCGCGTACGCCGTGACCCCGCCCCAGTTCAGCCCGAACTGGAACTCCATCACCAGCCCGGTCACGATCCCGATCCCGTAGTTGGCCACGTACAGCCTGCCCCAGAACCGGGTCGCGGCACGGTGTTCGCGTTTCCCGGTGATCACCCACCTGGTCTGAAGGAAACACAGCAGCGGAGCCAAGCCCAGCGTCAGCGCGACGAACAGGAAGTGGAACCCTGCCGTGAGCGCGAACTGGAGCCGGGCGAGGTCGACGGCGTTCATCGGGTGCGCCCCTCCTCTCGTGCGGTCCGCGGATCTGCGCGGTCAGCGAGTCGTGGTGCGGTAGCGCCAGCAGGCCAGCGGCATGAACACGGCGAGGATCAGCACGATCCAGCCGAACGTGACCAGCACCGGATGGGCCAGCGGCCACGCCGTCGCGTCCGCGCCCCCGGGACTGCCGAACAGCTTCCGGGTCGCCGCGACCGCCGAGCTCACCGGATTCCAGTCCGCGACCACCCGCAGCCACGCCGGGAAACCGGCGGTGGGCACGAACATGTTGGCGATCATGGCGAACGGGAACGTGAGCGGGAACAGGAAGTCCGCCGTCGTCGGGGAAACGAGCAGCCCGAGGAACGTGCCGATCCAGCTGATGGCGTAGCGGAACAGGATCAGCAGCACGAACGCGAGCGCGGCGTTGGCGGCCCCGTCGTGGATGCGGAATCCCACGAGCAGGCCGAGCCCGGTCGTGATCGCCAGTCCCAGCATGCTTTTCACGATGTCCGCGCCGGTGATGCCGAGCGGCACCGCCATGGGCGACATCGGCAGCGAGCGGAACCGGTCGGTGACGCCGGCCTCGGCGTCGTTCGCGACCCCGCCCGCGATGATGCTGAGGGTGAACACCTGGTTCAGCACGAACAGGCCGGGCAGGAGGTAGTCGCGGTAGTTCCCGCCGCCGGGGATGGCGATGGCGGACCCGAGCACGTAGCCGAAGATCAGGATCATGATCACCGGCCAGATGAGCTCGGCGAGCAGGCCGCCCGGCTCGTAGCGCAGGTGGGCGAGGTCCCGCCGGATCAGGATCCAGGCGTCCCGCAGCATCGCGGTGGGACGCGGCCGGGCCATCCACGACTCCGGGAGCGGGGTCAGGGGCGGGGACGGGGCGTGGGCGGTGCTCATGCTGCCTCGGTTTCGGATGGCTGATCGGGGTGCACGAGGTGCAGGAACACCTCGTCGAGCGTCGGCGGGCGCAGGCTGAGGTCCACGACGTCGACCTTGGCCGATTCGAGCGCGCGCACGGCCGCGGCGAGCGTGGTGAAACCGGCGCCCGCCACCGTGGTCAACGTCAGCGTGCCGGGGTCGACCGCCACCTCGTCGTCGGCGGACATCGACCGCAGCGCGGTCTCCGCGGCGGAGAGATAGGACTTGTCGGACACCACGACGTCCAGCCGCGAAGGCCCGGTCTCGCGCTTGAGCTCGGCCGGGGTCCCCTCGCTGACCACCCGCCCGTCCTTGAGCACGGCGATGCGGTCGGCGAGCTGGTCGGCCTCGTCGAGGTATTGCGTGGTCAGCAGCACGGTCGTGCCCGACTCGGTCAGCTGCCGGATGTCGTCCCACAGCTGCGACCGGCTGACCGGGTCGAGGCCCGTGGTGGGCTCGTCGAGGTACATCACCGCGGGCGTGACGATGAGGCTCACCGCGAGGTCGAGCCTGCGCCGCATGCCGCCGGAGTAGGTCTTGACCAGCCGCCCCCCGGCCTCCTGCAGGGAGAAGCGCTCCAGCAGTTCGTCGGCGCGCGCCTTGGCCCGGGAAGCCGACAGGTTGCGCAGCCTGCCGAACATGATCAGGTTCGACCGGCCCGGGATCCGCTCGTCGACCGCAGCGTTCTGGCCGGTCAGCGAGATCAGCTTCCGCACGCCCGCGCCGTCTCGCACCACGTCCCGGCCGGCCACCTTGGCGACGCCCGCGTCGGGTCGCAGCAGCGTGGAGAACACCCGCACCGCGGTCGTTTTGCCCGAGCCGTTCGGCCCGAGCAGCCCGAAGATCGTCCCTTCGGGAACCTCGAGGTCGAGGCCGCGCAAAGCGCGGGTCTCGCCGAACGATTTGACGAGCCCCTCCGCCTGAATGGCCAGCCCTGGCATCTTCTCACCTCCTGATAACGATGTACGCATTGGTTACGACGTACGCTAACGGTAACGGTGTTGGGCGTCAAGCGGTCTCCAGCGCCCCCAAAACCGGCCTCGAGCGTGCGTGGACGGGCGGATCCTCAGGAGTCCGCGCGCACGAAGAGGTCGCCCTTGCCCTCGGCGAACCCGGCCATGCGCTCGGAGTCCGCGGCGAACTCGGGGGTGCGCAGCACGGCCAGGTACTCGGCGGGCGAGTTCCACCAGCCGAGGTTCACGTAGCGCAGCGGATCGATCGTCGAGCGCAGCAGGGTGTGCCCGAGGAATCCGTCGCGGGTGCGGACCGTCGCGGCGTGCTCCTCGAACGCTTCGCGGAAGCCGCCCTCATGACCGGCGCTGTGCAGGGTGAATCGCGTGAGCGCGAGTACGGCAGCGTCTTCCCCGGCGCCTCGCACGGGCTCCGGGCCGTCGAAGGTGCCCACACCGGTCGCGGCGAACTGGTCCGGCTCGGCCTTCGCGAGCCCGGCCAGTACGGCGACGTGGCTCTGGAATTCCTCGCCGCGCACGACGGCGAGGTGGTCGCCCGCGCTCGCCCACCAGCCGACATTGGCGAACGTCCTCGGGTCGCGCGCCGACCGCGCGAAGAAGTTGCCAAGGCATCCGGCTGCGGTCACGATCCCGGCCGCCTGTTCCGCGAAGCGCGAAGCGAACGCTTCGGCGTCAGCCTCGTCGGCGACGGTGAATCGGGTGATCGCGGTGATCTGCTCGGTCATGGTGTGCTCCTCGTTCCCGCGCGCTCAGCCGGCGGCGATCAGTTGGTTGTTGACTGCGGAGATCAGCGAGCGCGGCGTGGACTCGGCCGCGAGGGTCTCCTCCGGCACGCTCACTTTGAACTCGCGCTCGATGCGCGCCGCGGTCTCGAGCATCACGATCGAGTCGTAGCCGCACTCGGCGAACGGCGTGTCGAGGAAGTCGGGCTCTTCCCCGACCTCGCCCGCGGCGGCGCGCAAGATCTCCTTGAGGGTGTTCTGGTCCAGCGTGGGCCGGTCGGATCCGGTCATCGTCGTACCCCTTCTGTCGTTTCCGCCGCCCCCGGCGAGTCCGGGGAGGCGAGGCGCACCGGTTCGGCGGGCGCGCGCAGCACGACGGCCGAGTTGAAACCGCCGTGGCCGCGGGCGAGCACCAGCGCCGTGCGCACCCGCGCGGTGCGCGGCCGGGTCACCAGGTCGATCCGGTAGCCGGCGCGCGGCGCGGGCACGTTCGCCGTGGGCGGCAGCACCCCGGTGCTTGCCGCGAGCAGCGCGGCGGCCACGTCGACCGGGCCCGCGCCCGACGACAGCCGCCCGGTGCCCGCCTTCGGCACCGTCACCGGTACTCCGTCCGGGCCGAACAGTTCGCGGATCGCACCGGCTTCCGCCGCGTCCAGTTCCGGGACGCCCGCGCCGTCGGCGAACACCGCGTCGATGTCGGAGGGCGAGCAGCCGGCGTCGTCCAGCGCCAGCTCGGCCGCGCGGCGCAGGGTCGGCGGCCTGCCCGAACGCGGGGCCGGATCGAACGTCGAGGCATACCCGGCCAGCGACCCGTAGCTGCGCGCATTCCGGGCCAGCGCGGCGGTTTCGTCCTCCAGGACCAGGATCGCGCCGCCCTCGCCGGGCACCCAGCCGTTCGCGTCCTCGCCGAAGGGCAGATACGCCCGCGCCGGGTCGGTGCGGGTGCTCAACCGCCCGCTCGCGAGGTACGCCGCCCAGCCCCACGGCGACAACGAACTCTCCATTCCGCCCGTGGCCACCGTCTCCAGCTCCCCGTCCCGGAGCCGGCGGCGCGCGGCGCCGAGCGCGTCGAGGCCGCCTGCTTGCTCGGCCACCACGACCCCGCCCGCGCCGCGCAAGCCGTGCCGGATCGAGATCTGCCCCGAGTTCACCGCGTAGAACCACGCGAAGCTCTGGTAGGCGCTCACGTATTGCGGGCCCTGGCTCCACAGGTTGTGCAGTTCGCGGTGCCCGAACTCGAAACCGCCGGACGAGCTGGCGGTCAGCACGCCCGCGCGGAACTCCGGCAGCTCGGCGGGCACGAGCCCGGCGTCGGCGAACGCGCGGTCGGACGCGAGCAGCGCCAGCTGCGTCATCCGGTCGGTCTGCGGCAGCAGCCGCGCCGGCAGGTGCTCGGCCGGATCGAGGCCGGTGACCTCGGCCGCGAGCCGGGCCGGGTACCGGCTCGCGTCGAACCGCGTGAGCTCGCCCACCGCCGACGTCCCGGCGGTCGTCGACGCCCAGTACTCGGCGATGCCGACGCCGGTCGGAGTCAGCAGCCCGATGCCCGTGATCACCGCGCCCATGGCCGCGCTCCGTCCCGTAGCCGTCTGAGCACCATCGCGCTCTGGAATCCGCCGAAGCCGCTGCCGAGGCTCAGCACGGCGTCCAGCCCGGCCTGCCGCGCGGTCAGCGGCACGTAGTCCAGGTCGCACACCGGGTCGGATTCGGTGAGATTGGCCGTCGGCGGGATCACGCCGTGTTCGATGGCGAGCGCGCACGCGGCGATCTCGATCGAGCCGATCGCGCCGAGCGAGTGCCCGATCATCGACTTGATCGAACTCATCGGCACGCGGTGCGCGTGTTCGCCGAGACCGCGCTTCACCGCGGCGGTTTCGTGGCGGTCGTTCTGCTTCGTGCCCGAGCCGTGTGCGTTCACATAGTCCACATCGGACGGATCGACCCGGGCCTGCGCCAGCGCCCTGGTCGCCGCCTCGGCCAGCTCGCGGCCGTCGGGACGCAGTCCGGTCATGTGGTAGGCGTTGCACCGCGTGCCGTAACCCGCGATTTCGGCGTACACGTGCGCGCCCCGCGCCCGCGCGCCGTCGAGCGTCTCCAGCACGAGGATCGCCGATCCCTCGCCCAGCACGAACCCGTTGCGGGTGTTGTCGAAGGGGCGGGACGCGGTTTCGGCTTCGTCGTTGCGGGGCGTCGTGGCCTTGATCGCGTCGAAGCAGGCGACGGTGATGGGCGAGATCGGGGCGTCGGCGGCGCCGGCGATCATCACGTCCGCCGAGCCTTCGCGCAGCAGTTCGCACGCGTGGCCGATCGAGTCGATCCCCGACGTGCACCCGGTCGAGATCGTGCGCACGGGTCCCTCCGCGCCAGCCAGCCAGGCCAGCTCGGCCGCCATCGAACTGGGGACGAAGTAGTCGTAAGTGCTGTCGCGGACTTTCGTGTGGTCCACTGTCCATTCGCGACCGGAGGAGCTGGCCGCCACGAATTCGCGCTCCAGGCTCATCGTGGCCCCGACCGCGCTGCCAAGCGAGACGCCGAGCCGCTCCAGCGCCACCGTGTCCGCTTCGAGCCCGGCGTCGGTGATCGCCTCGCCCATGGCCACCACGGCGAACTGCGCGGCCCGGTCCAGCCGCGCTACCTGCTCCGCGCTCAATCCTTTGGCCAGCGGGTCGAAATCGCATTCGGCGGCAACCCGCGAGCGGAAGCCGCCGGCGTCGAACAGCGACAAGGCCCGGGTCGCGGTGCGGCCCGCGGTCAGCAGCGCCCAGAACTCCTTCGTGCCGATCCCGCCCGGCGCGACCGCGCCGATGCCGGTGATGACTATCCGTCTGTCCATCCGGTTCCCGTCTCCGTTCTCCGCCCCAGTTCCTCATACAGGGCAAGGCACTCTGCGTAGCGCGGCAGCAGTCCCGCCCGCCGCGCTTGCGCGACCGACGGCGCCGCGGCGTCCTTCTCCGACAGGGTCGGCTCGGTCTCCAGCCGCCACGGCAGCTTCAGTCCGGGGTCGAGCGGATCGATGTCGATCTGCGTGCCGGGCACGTACGAGGTCGAGCACAGGTAGCTGATGCACGTGTCGTCGGCGAGCGCCACGAACCCGTGGAACAGGCCCTCGGCCACGTACACCCCGCGCCCGGACTCCGCGTCGAGCACCGAAGAGGTGTGCTCCCCGAACGTCGGGGACCCCACGCGAAGATCCACCACGATGTCCTGCAAGGCCCCGCGCACGCAGCTGACGAATTTCGACTGGCCCGGCCGCAGCGCGACCCCGTGCAGCCCCCGCAGCGTGCCGCGGGCCGACACCGAGTAGTTCACCTGCGCGATCGAGAACCGGTGCCCGGCCGCGGCGCTGATCCGTCCCACGCGCAGCGATTCGAAGAACGAACCGCGCGCGTCGGTCTTCTTCTCCGGCAGGACGTGCAGGACACCGGGAAGACCGCCGTCAGTGATGACCATCGCCGCTCCCGTCCCCGCCCCCGTTCACGCGCCGAACACGTGGTTCGCGTACACCCCGGCCGCGGTTTCGAACTGGAGCGCCGCGTGGCTCGCCGCCGCGTGCACGTCGCGCCAGTGGCGCTGCACGGGGTTGCCCTCCTCCTGTCCGCTGGTCCCGCTGCAGCTCTGGATCCGGTCCACGGCGGACACCGCCAGCTCGGCGGCGACGGAATGGTCGCGATGGCTGCGTGCCACCAGTTCGGGCGGCACCGGGCCGATTTCGTCCGCGACCGCCGCGATGCGCCGCACGAGCAGCTCCGCGGCGTCCAGTTCCGCGGAAGCCCTGGCCAGTGCGAAGCGGACGCTCGCCTTGTCCCGGGAGCGTTGCACCTTGCCCATCGCGACCTCGGTCTTGCCGCCGATCCACTCGGTCCACGCGGAGAGCGCGCCGCGCGCCGCGCCGATGGCGGGCGTGACCATGGTGAGGCCGTTCACGAGCCGGAACGGCACCTGGTGGGCAGGAGCGTCGGGCGCCTCGGCAATGCCGGCGAGCATCGTCTTCTGCAGGAACGTCCGGTGTTCCGGCACGAATACTCCGTCGAGGACAACGGTGCGGCTGCCGGTGCCGCGCATGCCGGAGGTGAACCACGTGTCCTCGACGTCGAGTTCGCCGGCCGGCACCGCGAACACCCGCAAGCCGGGCGGTTCGGCCTCCGGGTCGCGGGCGAACAGCAGCACGTGGTCGGCGAAGTCCACGCCGCTCACGAACTTCCAGCGGCCCGACAGCGTCCACCCGCCGTCGGCGCGCGTCACCTCGCCCGAGGGCACGAACGCAGCGCCGACCAGCGCGCCCGCGCCGTCGGCCCAGATCTCCTGGCGGCCCGGTTCCGGCAGGAACCCCGCCATCCGCGCGTGCGAGGCGAACAGGGACGCGCACCAGCCCGCGGACGCGCAGCCTTCGGCGACGGCGAGCACGGCATCGACGAACTCGGTGTAGCCGCCGGCGGCTCCGCCGTGCTCTTTCGCGACGAAGTGCCCCGGGAAGCCGGCCGCCGTGATCGCGGCGACCACCGGGCCGGCCAGGCGCCGGTCCCGGTCGGCCTCCGCCGCGTGCGCCGCCGCGACCGCCCGCACCCGCTCGAACGCCAGGGGCGCGGCTTTTTCCTGCTGCAGCATGGAATCTCCAGGGGTCGGCACAGCGGATTCAGGGGCGCTCGGCGATGAAGACCCGGTGCATCGCCCGCTCCGAGCGGTGCGACGTGACGTTCGCGAAGCCCGCGTCCTCGAGCATCCGGCGGTAGGTGCCGACCGAGTGCGTCTGCCCGTCGAAGGTCTGGACCAGCATGATCACCGAGAACATGTACGGCAGCGGATTGGTCTCCGGGGTGTCGTCTTCCTCGTGGGTGTGCCCGACGACGGCGATGCGCCCGCCCGGCTTCACCGCGGGCGCGATGCGGGCCAGCAGCTCGGTCGCCTTCTCCTCGCGGAAGTGGTGCAGCACATTGGTGAGCATCACGATGTCGTACGGCCCGCCGAAGTCCACCTCGAACATGTCGCCGGGGATGAAGTCGGTGCGGTCGGCCAGCCCGAGCTTCTCGGCGTTCTTCTCGGTGATCTCCAGGATGTTCGGCCAGTCCACACAGGACAGATGAACCCGCGGATTGCGCTGGGCGAGGAAGAACCCGTAGGAACCGTGGCTGCACGCGATGTCGAGCACGTTCACCGACTCGCGGTCCGCGGCCCACGGTTCGAGCTGCTCCGCCATCAGGTCGGCCGCGCCGTTGTTGAACCAGCTGGTGTGGTTGGCGAAGTCTTCCCAGTAGTCGAATTCCGGGGTGAGCGCGTGGGTGTCCGCGACCGTGCCGCCCTTGCGGACGGCGTCGATGAGGTTCTTCTGCGCGTCCCACTCCCAGTCGCTCGCGCCGATCCGCACCGCGCCGCCGAAGAACCGCGAGCCGGTGGACACCAGCAGCTCGTCGCCGCCGTCGGGGAGGCGGTAGCCGCCGGGGTCGGTGCGCAGCAGGCCGATCGCCGTGAGCGCGTCGAGCAGGATCCGCATCCCGCGTTCGTCGGTGCCCAGCTGGAGGGCGAGCGCCGCCGCGTCCCGGGGCCCGCCCGCGAACTCGTCGAAGACCCGCAGCCGCATCGCGGTGCGCAGCAACGCGGTCTTGACGTAACCGCGGAGGATGTCGTGCAAGGCCGCAGCAGTCAGGCCGTCGTTCGATTCCGGCATGTTCACCTTCTCGCGTCGAGTGGTTGACGGCACACATGCTGGGACGGGCGGGTCGAATGCCGTTGGAGACCCGCGCTCACCCCGGTGGAGCGTGGCTCGCGCGAGCCACGACCAGCACGTGCGAGAACAGGAAGCGGACGGCCAGCGCAACGACTGCGTACACCCGCAAAGATTTGATAACATCGTACGCACCAGACGTGCACGAGGAGTGATCGGTGAGTCCAGCGAACGAGGAGAAGACCCGGCGAGCCCCCACGGTCTGGGCGCGGATCAGCGAGCCCGTGCGCGAGCCGCGCCAGGTGCTGACCCGCGACCGGATCGTGGACAGCGCGATCCGGCTGGCGGACCGCGAGGGACTCGACGCGGTGTCGATGCGCAAGCTCGCCGACGAGCTCGAGACCAGCCCGATGTCGCTGTACCGGCATGTGCACGGCAGGGACGACCTGCTCGAGCTGATGTACGACTCGGTCATCGCCCCGGACCGCGACCTGCGCCACTCCGGCGACTGGCGCCGCGATCTGCACGTCGTCGCCCGCAACATCCGCGACGTCGCGCTGGCCCACCCGTGGGCCACGCGCATGATGACCAGCGGGCGCCCGGCGTTCGGCCCCAACGCGCTGCTCGGCCTCGAATGGGCGCTGGCCGCGGTGGCCGGCCTGGGCCTGCCGATCGCCGACATGTCCCGGATGGTGCTCACCGTGATCGGCGTCGCGCAGGCCACCGCGCAGACGGAGGTCGGCGAGGTCGACGAGCAGCAGCGGACCGGGCTGTCCGAAGCGGACTGGCACGAGAGCATGGCGCCGTACCTGAACCAGGTGCTCGAAAGCGGCGACTACCCGCAGGTCGCCACCATGCTCGCGGTGTCGCACGAACAGGACCCGGAGGCGATTTTCGACACGACGCTCGGGATCGTGCTCGACGGGCTGGAGCAGTACGTGGACCAGCGCCGCGCCGCCGCGGCCGGGGACTGACCTCCGCCCGGCTCAGGTCCGGCGTGGATCCAGGCTCCAGCCGCGCTTCCTAATCTCGCCGCGCCAGCCGGCTTGAGGGAGGCGCGTGTGCGTACGACTGACCTGTACATCGGTGCGATCGGCACCTACCTACCGGAGACGGTCACCGTCCAGGAGGCCAGTGACCAGGGGCTTTACCCCGCCGAGGACATCGACCTGCACCAGCTCGCGGGCGTCGCGGTCGCCGGGACCACCCCGGCGCCGGAGATGGCGCGCTTCGCCGCCGTCGAGACGCTGCGGCGCTGGGGACGGCCGAAGGACGAAGTGGATCTGCTGCTTTACGCCAGCACCTGGCATCAGGGTCCGGAGGGCTGGCTGCCGCACAGCTACCTCCAGCGCCACGTGGTGGGCGGCCGCGCCCCGGTCGCGGAGATCCGCCTGGGCTGCAACGGGATCCTCGGCTCGATGGAGCTGGCGGCCGGGTACCTCGACCCCGCCGCGGGACGGACCGCGGCCCTGCTCGTCACCGCCGACAACTACGGCACCCCGCTGATGAACCGCTGGCGGCTCGGCCCCGGCTTCATCCCCGGCGACGCCGCGACGGCGCTCGTGCTGACCACGGAACCGGGCTTCGCGCGGGTCACCTCCGTGTGCACGGCGAACATCCCGGAGGCCGAGGAACTGCACCGCGGCGACGAACCGCTGTTCCCGCCGGGCGTCACGCTCGGCCGGTCGCTCGATTTCGCGTCCCGCTTCCGCAGCCGCAGCGCGGCGGGCGAGGCCGTGCAGGGCGGGCTCGACCGCGCACGCGGCGAACTCGTCGATCTCGTGGACCGCGCCGTCGAGGAGTCGGGGATTTCCCGCGACGACCTGGCGCGCGTGGCCTACATCAACTATTCGCGCGAGATCGTCGAGGAAGCGTGCATGAAGCCGCTCGGCCTGCCGATGGAGAAGTCCACCTGGGACTTCGGCCGCACGGTCGGCCACTGCGGAGCCAGCGACCAGCTGCTCGCGCTGAACGACCAGCTGCGCACCGGCGCGCTGAAGCCGGGCGACCACATGCTGTTGCTCGGCACCGCGCCGGGCATCAATCTCGCGTGCGCCGTGGTGAAGCTCCTCGAAGTTCCGTCGTGGATCGACGAAGAAGGTGCTGCCCAGTGACCGCGGCGGACACGACCGAGCCGATCGCCGTCGTCGGCATCGGTTGCCGGTTCCCGAACGACGTGCGGTCGCCCGACGAGTTCTGGGAGCTGCTCCGCGAAGGCCGCGATGCTGCCGGCGAAATCCCTGAAGAACGCTGGAGTGCTTACGCCGCAAGGGGTCCGCGGTTCGCCGCCGCGCTGCGGCGCGCCGTGCGAAACGGCAGCTTCCTCGATCACGTCGACGAGTTCGACCCCGCGTTCTTCGGCATCTCCCCGCGCGAAGCCGAACTCATGGACCCGCAGCAGCGGCTGCTGCTCGAAGTCGCGTGGGAGGCGCTCGAAGACGCCGGGGTCCCTCCCTCGGACCTCGCCGGCACAGACGCGGGCGTCTTCGTCGGCGTGTGCACCCACGATTACGGCGGCCAGATGCTCGAGGACCTGCCCGCTCTCGGTGCGTGGAGCGGTATCGGAGCCGCCGGATGCGCGGTCGCCAACCGGATCTCCCACGCACTCGACCTGCGCGGGCCGAGCCTCGCGGTGGACACGGCGTGCTCGGCTTCGCTCGTCGCGCTGCACCTGGCGTGCCAGAGCCTGCGCCTCGGCGAAAGTTCCGCCGCGCTCGTCGGCGGCGTCAACGTGATCCTCACCCCGGGGCAGTCCCTGACGCTCGACGCCGCCGGCGCCCTGTCGGCCGACGGGCGTTCCAAGGCATTCGGCAGCGACGCGGACGGATACGGCCGCGGCGAAGGCTGCGGCGTCGTGGTGCTCAAGCTCCTCGCCGACGCGCAGCGAGACGGCGACCGCGTGCTCGCGCTGGTCCGCGGCAGCGCGGTGCGCCAGGAGGGCCGGACCGACGGCATCATGGCGCCCTCGGCCACGGCGCAAGAACACGTGATCCGCCAAGCGTGCGAAAACGCCGGGATCGAGCCGGCGAGCGTCGGATACCTCGAAGCGCACGGCACGGGCACGCGCCTCGGCGACCCGCTCGAAGCAGCCGCGCTCGGCGCCGTCTACGGTCCGGGCCGCGCGCCGGACGAAGCGTGCCTGCTCGGTTCGGTGAAGGCCAACATCGGGCACCTCGAAGGCGCGGCCGGGGTCGCCGGCGTGATCAAGACCGTGCTCGCGCTCGGCCGCCGCGAAGTCCCGCCCACCCGGCTCACCGCCGAGCTGAACCCGGAGATCGCATGGGACCGGCTGGGGTTGCGCGTCGCGACGGAGGCCACCGGATGGCCGTGCGGCGCCGGACCCCGGCGCGCGGGCGTGTCCGGATTCGGGTACGGCGGCACGGTCGCGCACATCCTGCTGGAAGAAGCACCGGAACCGTTGGCAGGCAAGGAAACCGGCGCGGCCGGTGAGCTTTTCCCGCTGTCCGCGCAGAGCGAGCCCGCGTTGCGGGCGCGGGCCGGCGAGCTGGCCGACCGGCTGGCTGCCACGACCGAGGGCGAGCTGCCGCTGGCCGGCGTCGGCACCACTCTCGCGCAACGTCGTTCGCACCTCGCCCACCGGGCCGTCGCGGTCGCCTCGGGCCGCGCCGAGCTGATCACCGCGCTGCGCAGGCTGGCGGACGACGGAACGACCCCCGAGGTCGTGACCGGGACGGCCGCCGGAACCGAGCCGCTGGTATGGGTATTCTCGGGGCACGGTTCGCACTGGCCCGGGATGGGGGCCGAATTGCTGGAGCGCTCGGCCGCGTTCGCCGGGACGATCGACGTGCTCGAGCCGATTTTCGAGGCGGAGCTGGGTATTTCGGCCCGGTCCGCCCTCGTGGCCGACGAACTGACCGAGACCGGCCTCGCGCAGGCGCTCACGTTCGCGATGCAGGTCGGCCTCGCCGCGCAGTGGCGGGCCCGCGGGATGGAACCCGCCGCCGTGATCGGCCACTCGGTAGGCGAGGTCGCGGCGTCCGTCGTCGCGGGCGCGCTGCCGCTCGAAGAGGGCGCGAAGCTGATCTGCCGCCGGTCGCGGCTGCTCCGGCGGATCGCGGGCGACGGGGCGATGGTCATGGTCGGGCTGCCGTTCGCCGACGTAAGCCGTCGCCTCGCCGGCCGCACCGACGTCGCCGCGGCGATCAGCGCGGCGCCGTCGTCGACCGTCGTGTCCGGCTCCGCGCCGGCGGTCGCGGAACTGCGCGCCGAATGGGAGTCCGAGGGGCTGGCCGTGCGCCAGGTCGACACCGACGTGGCGTTCCACAGCCCGCAGGTCGACCCGTTGCTGGCCGACCTGACGTCGGCGGTGTGGGAGCTCGCCCACCAGCCGGCGACCGTGCGGATGTACTCGACGGCGCTCGACGACCCGCGCACCCCGGCCGCGTCCGGAGCGGGTTACTGGGCGGCGAATCTGCGCAACCCGGTGCGGTTGCACGAAGCCGTGACCGCGGCGGTCGAAGACGGGTTCCACGCATTCCTCGAAGTCTCCGCACACCCCGTCGTAGCGCATTCGATCCGGGAGACGCTGTTCGCGTCCGGACACGACGGTTCCTACGTCGGCGTCACGATGCGCCGTCGCAAGTCCGCGGAGGTCACGATCCGCACCGCGCTCGCCGAGGCCCACTGCCACGGCGTCGAGGTGCCGTGGGAACGGCTTCAACCGGCCGGACCGCTCGTGCCGCTGCCGCGCTATCCGTGGCAGGACCGGCGGTACTGGCGCGAAACGACGCCCGAGGACGGCTCCGGCGGTCGAGGGCACCAGATCGACACGCACACCCTGATCGGCGATCCGCTCCCGATCGCGGGCACCGGATTGCGCGTGTGGACGACCGAACTCGACGACAGCACCCGTCCGTATCCGGGCAGTCACGCCTTGCGCGGTGCGGAGATCGTGCCGGCCGCGGTGCTCGTGCTGACGTTCCTCGGCGCCGTCGGGCAACGCGAAGACTTGCTCGCGCTGTCCGGGCTCGAAATGCACCACCCCTTGCTCACCGCACAGCGGCAGCGCGTGCAGGTGGTCCACGACTCGACGGAGGTCCGGCTCGCCGCGAGCCCGGCGGAGTCGCGAGCGGACGACGAAGATTCGTGGCTCGTGCTCGCACAGGCGGAGGAACCGCCGCCGCGCGAAGCCCTCGACGCTCCGTCAGGGACGCTGGTACCGCGATCGGCCCTCACCGAAGAGGACCCGGCGCAGGTGCGGGACCGGCTGGCTCAGGTGGGCGTGCCCGAGACCGCGTTTCCTTGGACCGTCGAACAATTCGACCGGGGCGCCGGTGTGGTGCGAGCCCTCGTGCACGCTCCCGCCGCCACGTGGGCGTCGGCACTGGACGCCGCGTTGTCGGTCGCGCCCGCCGCGTTCGAAGGCGAACTGGCGCTGCGGATGGTCGTGCGGATCGACGACGTCGTGCTCGCCGCGGCGGCGCCGGAACGCGTGCTCGTCGAAGTGCGCCGGGACAGCGACGACGCCGACCTCGTCCACGTTCTCCTCGCCGACTCCGACGGCCGGATCGCCGGACGGCTCGACGGGCTCCGCTATCCCGTCGTCGATCCCCCGGCCGCACGAGCGGAGCAGGACGACGGCGAGGCGGGAGAAGAGGTCGCCGCGCCGTGGCGAGGACTTGCCGCCGACGAGGCGCTTTCCCTTATCCTGCGGCGCGTCCGGGATCAGATCGCCGTCGAAATGCGGCTGCCGCCGGACGAGCTCGACGCGACGCGGCCGCTGATCCAGCAGGGGTTCGATTCGGTCATGACGGTAACCGTGCGCCATCGGCTGGAGCGGATATTCGGAATATCTCTCTCCAGTTCTCTCTTCTGGCAACGACCGACTGTCGAAGCCATCGCCAGGCACCTCACCGACGCGCTGGCGGCGAACTGAACGGCGGAACCGCAACCGGCGAAAAGCGCACCGGACCCGGCATCGGGTCCGGTGCGCTTTTCGCTTCCGCACAAGGCTTTTCGCCGCTCATCCCAGCCACCGGGACGGGGTAACCCCCGAGGGAAGTGACATCTGTCAGGGGTTCCGCTTCTTGTTATTCGCTTCACCAAGGATCTGCAAAACTCCGAGGTGAGCGAATCACTGGGAGGCGAGTTGCTGTTCTACGGATTACTCGGTCCGCTCGAAGTCTCGAACGAGCGTGAAACCTGTACACCCGCGACACCAATGGTGCGGAAGGTCTTGGCCTTGCTGTTGTCAAGGGCGAACCAGATCGTGCCGACCGAAGTGCTCATCGACGAACTCTGGGGGCAGACGCCGCCGAAGAGCGCGACCACGACCACACAGACCTATGTGTACCAATTGCGGAGGCAACTGAACCAGCACGCGGAAGAAGACTGGCTCATCACCGAACCGCCGGGCTACCAGCTGCGCGTCAGCCCGGACCAGATCGACACGCGCCGGTTCGAGGACCTCTCGCGCCGGGGGCGGCAGCTGCTCGACGAAGGGGAGCCCGCCGAGGCACGCCCGCTGCTGCGGGAGGCGCTCGGCATGTGGCGGGGCAAACCGCTCGCCAACACGAAGGTCGGCACGGTGCTCGAATCGTATGTCGTGCACCTGGAAGAGCAGCGCATGCGCACGGTCGAGCTGTGCATCGAAGCCGAAGCACAGCTCGGTTCCTACCGGGAGGTGATCGCGGACCTGCGCACGCTCGTCGCGCAGAACCCGCTCAACGAGTGGCTGCACGGCCAGCTGATCAGGGCGCTGTCGCACGTCGGGCGGCGCAGTGAAGCACTGCAGGTCTACCAGCGCCTGCAAGCCGTGCTGAGCGAGGAACTGGGGCTCGACCCCGCGCCGGAACTGCAACGCCTGCACCGCGAGCTGCTGTCGCTGGGCGCGCCGCCCCCGCGGCAGGCACAGCCCAGGCAGTTCGCGTTGTCCTGCACCCGGCCGGCATAGCACTGAAAGTGCGAAGAACAACGGCGGCTTCTCCCGGAACGATCGGGAAGAGCCGCCGTTGTTCTTCGGCCCGGCTGGGGGTCAGCGCGCTCCGACGGCCTCGACACGACAGGCCTCGGCCCAGACCGCGCGGACCGAGTCCCGCAGGGAATGCCGCGGACGCCAGGCGATCAGGCGACGGGCGAGGGCGACGTCCACGGCGTGCCAGCGCATGTCTTTGCCGCGGACGGCGACCTCGGAGTCGGTGGCGTCGCGTTCGACAAGCCGCGCCTCGACCCCGCTGACAGCCACGAGGTCGGTCACCAGCTGCCGGACCGCGACGGCTTCGCCGGCTCCGATGTTCACGCACTGCCCGGTGAGCTCGCTACCCGCCGCCGCGGCCACTGCGTCCGCGACGTCCCGGACGTCAACGAAGTCGCGTTCGGAGCTGAGGGTGAACAGGTCAAGCGTTGCCGGGGTGCCTTCGCGCGCGGCTCGCGCGAGCGTCGCCGCGACGGTGCCGAGCAGGCTTCCCGGCGGAGTACCGGGCCCGATCACGTTGGCGACACGCAGGACGACGCCGTCGAGACGACCGGCCTCGGTCGCGGCGAGCACCGTCTGGGTGGCCGCGAGCTTGGTGCGGCCGTATTCGCTTGCCGGGCGCGCGGGCGTTGACTCGTCGACGAGGGTTCCGGGCGGCACCGGCCCGTACTCGGCGGTGGACCCGAGCTGTACGAACCGAGGCCGCGTCGCCAGCGCGGCGACGGCTTCCACGACTTTGCCGACGAGGATGTCGTTGCCGGACCGCAGCTGCTCCACAGTGGTGCGCCACACCGCACCGGAGGCATTCACCACCAACGCCGGCCGCGCGGCCGCGAACAGCTGCGCTATTTCGGCGAGGTCGGCGGCGGCCAGGTCGAGGACCGCGCGCCGGTCGGGGGAATCGGCCGCGGCCGGGGTACGGGAAACGCCGAGCACGGCCCAGCCGTCGCGGGCAAGCCCGGCGCACACGTGCCTGCCGACGAACCCGCTCGCGCCGAGCACCACCGCCGTGCGGCTCGCCCTTTCGGTCTCGATCATGCGGACCATCGTGAAGCTCATCGGTCCAGCCGGGATCGAGCGGAGCGCACGCGGAGGTCAAGCCGTCCGCCGAGGCGGTCTCGAACGGCGGTCGAGCGGCGGCCGAGACGATCAGGGCTGCAGGCGCGGGCGAAAGGACTGGTGATGGAAGAAACTCCTGTGGTGGTGTGCGGCGGCGGACTGGTGGGCCTCACCGCGGCGGTTCTGCTGGCGCACCACGGCATACCGCCGCTGGTGGTGGAGCGTCATCCCGGAACGTCGCAGCTGCCCAAGAGCCGCAGTCTCACCGTGCGGTCGATGGAAGTGTTCCGGTCAGCGGGGATCGAAGACGCGTTGCGCGCCGTGCCGAGGTCGGTGCTCAACCGCTACACCGACGTGCTGGGCGCGCCGGATCTCGTCGGGGCCGAGGAATACCGCACGTCGCGACCGGCGCCGCGGGCGGCCGATCCGCTCAGCCCGACGACCGCGATCATGGTGGACCAGGACGCCGTGGAACCCGTGCTGCGCGAGGAGGCCGCGCGGCTGGGGGCGCGGCTGCGGTTCGGCACCGAACTGGAAGAGTTCGAACAAGACGGCGACCACGTGCTGCTTCGCTTGCGGGAGCGGCGGTCCGGGTCGGTGAGCGAGGTCCGCACCCGGTATCTGATCGCCGCCGACGGGCACCGGTCGCCGATTCGAAGCACACTCGGCATCGAGGTGGACCGGGTCGGGCAGGCGCAGCCGATCGTGAACATCCCGTTCGAGGCGGACCTGTCCGGGCCGCTGGCCGGGCGCCCGATCGCGCTGGCGTATCTGAGCCGTCCGGAGCCGAACACCATCCTCACCCGCCTCGACCGCGACGACCGTTGGGTGCTCATGGTGCCCGAGGGCTCCGGCGTCTGGGACGAAGCCGGGTGCACAGCGGCGATCCGGGCCGCGATCGGCGACCCGGCGGTGCCGTTTTCCCTGATGCCGCTGTATGAATCCGCGCCCGTGCAGACGTGGGAGCTGGCGAGCTGGACCGCGCGCCGCTTCCGCGCGGGCAACATCCTGCTGGCGGGCGACTCGGCGCACGTGATGGCGCCGGCAGGCGGGCTCGCCGGCAACACCGGCATCCAGGACGCGCACAACCTGGCGTGGAAAATCGCGCTCGTCTGCTCTGGAGCCGCGGGCGACGGCCTGCTGGACACCTACGAAGCCGAGCGCCGCCCCGTCGCCCTCATCACCGGCGACTACTGCCGTGCGCGCCAGCAGGGCCGCACCTCGCGCGCGGGCGAGCAGACTACGACCGTGGACCCGCTGTCGATGAGCCTGGGCTATCACCAGTACTCCACCGCGGTCGCTGCCTCGGGCGACCCCTCGACTGTCACCAGGGCCACCGAACTCGTCGGCGCTCCCGGCACCCGCCTTCCGCACGGATGGCTGCGCCGGTCCGCCGCTCAAGTGTCCACAGTGGATCTTTCCGCTCGCGGTTTTCACCTGCTCGCCGGGCCGGACGGCGGCAAGTGGGTGCTCGCGGCCCGCGCTGCGGCCGACCAGCACGGCCTGCCCCTGACCGCCGACCTCCTCGGCGCCGACCTCCACCCCACCCCGGATTTCGACCCGGCCGGCGCCCTCGCGCTCCGCCCGGACGAGGCCCTCCTGACCCGCCCCGACGGCTACGTCGCCTGGCGCTCCCCCGAAGGCGCCGACCCGGCGGCGGCTCTGGAGACCGTGTTGACCGCTGTGCTGGCGCACTGAACCGTTGCGGGGCACCGGATCCGGTGCCCCGCCACAAAGGAAAACGCCCCCCCCACAACCCCAAACCCCCCACCCAAAACTCGAGCGAGTGGAGGGCCAGGCAATGAAGCAAAAAA
>NZ_JBSFNS010000049.1:53292-60969 GCF_053587275.1 Amycolatopsis sp. NPDC003676 | reverse complement strand
GGGCCGCGCCGCCGATTGAGCAGGCCACAACCCAGCGCGAACCGCAGCCCGGCCGCACCTGACGCATCGGCCACCCCGCCGCGTGGACGATCGCCAGCCCGGCCTGGCACCGCGTCGCCTGCCCGGATGCCGCTGAACCGGCGTCCCTCCACCGAAGCCGAGGCAGCCGCGCTCGCGTCCGGAATACGGCTCGCGAGGGTCACTGCCTCGCGCTGGCCCGGCCCGGTCGCGTCCACCACCGAGCGGTCAGGTGCTCAGCGCGTCCGTCCGGGTGATGACCCATCTGCCGAACAGACCGCCAACACGGACGACAACTCGGCTCGGCGGAGCCCAGCACGCTGCCCGCGCAACAGACAGGTGACCGGCCAGTCCCCCAGGCCGGCCGGTCACCCCTGCCTGCGGCAAAAGCACCGCGCGACGGGCCGTCGCCACCTCGCGGCGCACCCGTTCACCCACCCCCGCGAGGGTGGAAAATTCCGGGCGCAGCAGATCGAATTCCCTGCTGTGAGGCGATGTGCAAGCGCTGTGAGGTTGCTGTGCATCCGGCCGCACGGGATGCCTGGCGGGCGTCGGCATGGTCATCTTGAAGCGTGAGAGTCAACGTTTCCCGGACAGCGCTGATCGTCTGCGCGGCGGCGGCGATCGTGGCGACCGGCGGCGCCAACGCCGTCGTCGACACCGCTGACGTCACCGGCCCGGCGAGCCAGCCGAGCGGCACGGGCACCCCCGCCGTCTCGACCGGCGATGATTCCCGCGGCACGGCGGCAGCCACCTCGACCGGCAACACCGGTGCCTCCCCCAGTGCTCCCGCCACCGGCGGCACTGGCACGTCGCCCGGCGCTTCCGCCACCGGCGACAACGGCACCTCCCCCAGCGCATCCGCGACGGCGACGGCGAGCCGGACCGTCGGCGCGCTTTTCTCCGGCGGCAACCACTTCTGCTCAGCCAGCGTCGTGCACAGCCCTGCCGGCGACCTGCTCCTCACCGCCGCGCACTGCGTCAGCGGCGACATCTCCGGCGTCACCTTCAAGCCCGGCTACCACGACGGCATCGCCCCGTACGGCACCTGGCAGGTCACCGCCGCGATCACCGCCGACGGGTGGAAGTCCTCGTCCGATCAGGACCTCGACTTCGCGTTCCTCAAGGTCGCCCAGCCCGGCTCCGCGAGCCTCGAAAGCCTCACCGGCGCCAACCAGCTGGGCACGAACCAGGGCTTCTCGCACACGATCACCCTCACCGGCTACCCCGACGGCACCGAACAACCAGTCGTCTGCACCGGCACCACGACCCAGTCCGACGCCTTCCAGCAACGAGTCGCCTGCCCCGGCTTCCCCGACGGCACCAGCGGCGGCCCGTGGGTCGTCAACCAAGACCCGAACACCGGAACCGGCACCGTAATCGGAACCATCGGCGGCTACCAAACCGGCGGCGCCACCCCGGACGTCTCCTACAGCGCCTACTTCGACGACGACATCGCCCAGCTCTACAACTCGGCAATCAGGTGAATCACGGCCGCGAGCAGTTTTGTCCGTCGAGGGCGAAGCACCTGAAGATTCCTGCATCCGACGCCATCGGAATACTCGAATTCCGCGGGGACGCCTGGTTTACCGGCAGCGAAAAGCGGCGAATCCAGGTGCCCGTCGAGCGTGTCGACCGGTATCCCGAGGTAGCGCGGGCCGGCGAACTCGCGAGAGGCTGAGGCTGTCCCGGTCGGGGAGAAACCGGGGCATCGCCTGAGCACGGGGAGGGTGCGGAGCATGGCGATCAACCGAGTTTCGCGGAGCATGGCGGCCGCGAGCGGGTTCTCGGTCTTCCTGGCGTTGGCATTGTCCGGAGCGAGCGTTTCCGCTGCCGAGGAAGCGGCCACCGCGTCCGCGACCGCCGCGCAGAACGAGCGCAAGCCCGCACCGGCGGCGACCGCGCCGAATCAGGAATGGCAGCAATGGTTCGATAAGTACTACCCGATCAACGGGTGGCGCGCGGAGGAAGCGGCACGGTATTGGACGCCCGCGCGTCTGGCGAAGGCCAAGCCAGTCGTCTCCGGACACGGCGTGGACGGCGCGGCCGCTCCCGGGAACCGGATCCCCACTGGCAGCGAGCCGTTCGACGGCTACCCGGTGACCGGACAGCTCGTCACCGCCAAAGGCGACCGGTTCTGCACCGCGAGCGTGGTGTCGAGCCCGGGCCGGAATCTGCTGCTGACCGCGGCGCATTGCCTGGTCGGGGGAAACGGACAAGCCCCTGGCTTTCATTCCGCAATCGCGAGCCGGCCAGGAGCCGTTCGGCCTGTTCGCGGTCAAGCCCCGCCACATCTGGACCGACCCGCGGTATGCGAATCTCGGCAACGAGAAGGCCGCGCGGTGGGATGTCTCGTTCCTGGAGCTCGAGCCGCAAGGCGGCCGCAACGTCGAGGACGTCGTCGGCGGTCTGCGGCTGAGCACCGACGCGGGCTTCGATCATCCCTCCGTGCATCTGGTCGGCTACCCGGGCGACGCACCCCGGCCATTGCGCTGCACGTCGGCCACGACGAAGTTCAGCTCGCCGGGACCGTGGCCCGGGGACTTCCTGAAGATCTCGTGCGACGGCTACAGCGGCGGCACGAGCGGCGGGCCGTTCATCACCAACTTCAACGGCAGCACCGGCGATGTCATCGGCGTGATCGGCGGTTTCCACGACGGCGGCCCCAGCGACAACGAGTCCTACAGTTCCTGCTTCGGCGCGGATGCCCGGAAGCTGTACGACACCGCCGTGGCCGGTTCGGTTCCCAGCCCGCCCGCGGGCGGTTTGCCGCCTGCCTGGGTGTGGCGGCAGCACGAACGCGGCATCGCGCCGGGGAATTTCGCGGCCGGAAGCAAGCTCGACAGCAAATTCAGCGACCTGGTCGTGCGATGGGAGGACGGCGAAGTCAGCCTCCACCACGCCGCGGGCGATGCCCGGTTCGACACCGAGTACACCCTCGCCGCACCCAACGAGCTCTGGAAGAACGCCGCGAGCATCACCGCGGGCAGGTTCGCCGGCCGAGCCACCGACGACCTGCTCGTCCGCTGGGTCGACGGCGAGCTGACGCTCTACCCCGGAGTGGACCAGTCCGGCTTGCACGGCGAAATCCAGCTCATGGCGCCGAACGACCTGTGGAAGAACGCCGTGTCGATCACCGGCGGCAGGTTCAGCGTCGCCGACCCCCGGCGCAACGACCTGATCGCGCGCTGGACCGACGGCGAACTCACCCTCTATCCCAACCTTGACCAAGCCGGTTTCCACGGGGAGAAACACCCTCGCCGCGCCGAACGAGCTCTGGAAGAACACCCGAGCGATCACCAGCGGTGACTTCTCCGGCAACGACGCCTGGGACCTCATGGTCCGCTGGGTGGACGGCGAGGTCACCGGCTACCCCGACATCGACGACACCGGTCTCCACGGCGAACACCGCGTCCAGCCGCCGAATACCTTGTGGACCAACGCGATCACTCTCGCCGCGGGAAACTACGACGGCAACGACCACCCAGACGATCTGCTGGTCCGCTGGATCGACGGCGAGGTCACCGTGTACGTCGACTCGGGCACACAGCTCGGCCGGGAAAAGATCCTCGTCGTTCCGAAGTAGCCCGGCGACAGACAGCGGCCGCCTCCGCTAGCCGGAGATCCTCGAAGCGGCGGCCTCCGCGACCCGCCTGGCGAACGCGCAGTTCTCGGTCTGATCCGGCGCATCGGAGACCGGAGTCGAGTCCGCGCTCAGGTGGGCCAGCGGGCGCAGGCTCACCAGGACGTCGCAATTCATCGGCGCCTGCCGGAACGCGACCACCTTGGCGTCGCGCCCGCGGATCTGTTCCCGGCTCACCTCGACCTCGGTCAGGAACCCGCTGTCTTTCGGGAGGTCGGCGTCGTGAAAGGCGAGGTTCAGCTCGGCGTCGTCGCCGGTCCACCGGCATCGGGCACGGCGGCTGCCGCCCATCTTGTACGGCCGGTCCCAAGCCTCGCCCGGACCGGTCAGGCCGAGGGCCTGCTTGTCCGCATCGGTCAGCAAGGCGCACAGATCCGCGCCGGTGAAGTTCCTCGCGGACGGCGGCATCGACACGCTGCCGGCCGGAGGTGCCGGGCTCGCCGCTCCGACGCTGCTTTCCGGGGAGCCGCACGCTGCGAGAGACGCCAGAACGGCCATGGGAAGGAATCGCACCGGCAGCGTTCTGTTCATTTTTCCGCCTTCGACAGTGAATACCTGAAACGGGCAATCCAGATGTCGCACCCGGCGGCCATTCAACCACGCCGCCGAGACGATCTCCACCGCGTCGCGAGCAGAGCCGTTGCCTCGGAATCTTGTTGGCACAAGGCCAAATCACCGGCCAGGCGAGCGATGGCGTTTCCGTCGAAGCGACGGCGGTCGCACAGCGTTTTTCCTGCGGACGAAATCGCCGCAAATAGCTGCCCCGACCGCCGAATCCAGCCGAATAGAGAATTGAAGGGCGCGGTTTCCCCCGGTTTGGCAACGCGAGCCGTTGCGTGGCCGAGACCGCGGGAACCGAAAGTGCTTCCCGCTCGGAGCGCAGCGCCTGCCGACGACGTCAGTTGCCAGCGCCCCGGCATCCGATGTCGAAGTCCTGGCGCTACCGTCGGAAATTGACCGGATACCGGTGGTCGCGGCGTTCAGGAAGCGCGGCAGAGAGTGCCCAGAGTGGTCGGACACTCAGCGGGCTGCCCGCGTCCGCCGGGCGGCTGGCCGGATTCGCCCCGCGTGCCGTCGACGGCCCGGCCCGTCCGATCAGTTCGAGCTAGGCGGCGCGGCCGGTGCCTGATGCAGCGAAAGATTCTGCCCGGCCTTCTCATCCGCAGCCCAGGCTCCGGACTCCGCCGTCCACGTCTGACCGGCGAAGCTCACCCGGTCCACGCCCAGTTTCGCCGCCCGGGCCACCAGCCAGCTCGCGATTCGCCAGCCTTCCGCGGCCGGGTGCGCGCCGCTCAGGCGAGCAGTGCCCAGTTCGGCGTTCGCCACTGTCACCAGGTTCGCGGGCGGGTTCAGCGTCAGGTTGCGGCAGGTCAGAGCCGCCGGGTGCTGGCCGGTCAGTGCGCCGGTCAGCGCGGTGGCTTCGTCTTCCCACTGGGCGTACGCGTCGGGCGCGCCGGAGCGCTGCACGGCCTGCGCCGCTTCGGTGATCGGGATCGTCTGCCAGTTGTCGAGTTTCGCCAGCTTCTTGTAGAACTCCGTCGCCGAATAGACCGGGTCCTGGAGCTGGTCGGGCGTGCCCCAGCCTTGGCTCGGGCGCTGCTGGAACAGGCCGATCGAGTCCCGGTCGCCGCCGCTCAGGTTGCGGAGTTTCGACTCCTGCAGCGCAGTCGCGAGGGCGACCGTGACCGCGTGCGAGGGCAGGCCCTGTTTGACGCCGACAGCGGCGATGATCGCGGCGTTGTTCATGGGTTCCGGCTGCAGCGTGTACTGCGGCGCGGAAGCGTCGTTCGGTCCCTTCGGCAGCGCGACAGTGCAGCCGGGGGTCTTCACCTCGTCACTGCTCGAGAACATGACCACCACGACGACCACCGCCGCGAGGGCCACGACGACCGCAAGAATCGCCGCTCGCACGCCACACCCGCGCACCCGTGCCCGCCCTTCCCCACTGCCCGCTTTAAGTGCACAGTCTGCCCGGGCGTCTCGGTCGCGAGGCGCTCGGGTCGGGTCAGCCGGCGTCGGGCGCGCCCAGGAAGATCGGGTTCGACATGGCCACCATGGCGTTCGGCGTCGTGGTCTTCGGGCCGCCCGACGGACGCCGCACCTCGACCCGGACCCAGCGGCTGTAGCGCGGGTACGTCGTCCACGTGACGGTCGCGGAGCCGGACTCCGGGACGGTCTCGCTGTGCTCCGGGCCGAGCTGGTCGAGGAAGGTCACGGTCGTGCCGGGCACTCCGCGAACGACCGCGCGCACCTCGACGGGCGTGCCGGTGCCCGCGACGAGCCGTCCCCCGATGCCCGCGGTGCGGCCCGCACCGGAGACGGAGAAGTCGAGCTGCACGTCCTTCGATTCGGCGAGCCAGGACCGGCCCGCTTTGAGCCCGGCGAGCAGTTCGGCCCGGCCGAGCCGGTCCGCCTGGACGACCGTGTGCGGCAGCGCGACGGTCTGGTCCGGGTTGTGCGCGTCGGAATCGCCGATCGCCGGGATGAACCGGCCGCCGCGCAGCAGGCCGTCCCAGTGCGTGACGCTCGCTTCGTCGTCCGCGGTCCACGGACCGTTCCAGACCTCGACGAGGTCGGCGATCTCGTACGCGAATTCGTAGGTGCAGCCGAAGCAGTTCGCGAACGGGTGCGCGGCGGTGACGAGACCGCCCGCCCGGTGCACCTGGTCGGTGAACCGCCGGAAGTCGCGCGGGTCGGCCGCGCGGTAGCGCCAGTCGATCCACGTTCCGGCCGGGACGCCGATCGCGGGCCAGTGCCCGGACCGCGTGGTGACCTCCTCGCCGTTCAGGATCAGCAGGTCGTCGGTCGCGTAGTTGCCCCACACCAACTGCGAGCTGGACGTGTTGTGGTCGGTGGACACGATGAAGTCCAGCCCGGCCGCCCGCGCGTCCGCGACCAGCTGCTCGGGCGTGCGCCTGCCGTCGGAGTGGACGGTGTGCAGGTGCGAGTCGCCGCGATACCAGGACCGGCCGCGATCGCGCGCAGGCGCGGTCTCCGGGGCCGGGTTCGGCTGGAACGGCTTCGAGGTGTCGCGGCCGAACGTCAGCGTGATGTCGACCCGGTAGTTCAGGCCCTGCGGCGCGACCGTGTACGGGCCGAGGATGACGTGCCAGCGGCCGGGCGTGATCGGTCCGGCGAGGTACCCCGGCGTCGCCTCGGCGGCGCTGATCGAGAACCGGTCGCGGAAACCGCCGGACCAGCCGCGGAAGCCGCGGCGAGTGCCCAGTTCGTGTCCTTCCGGCCCGAACATCCCGATGTCGCAAGCATTCCCGCGCGTTCCGGCGGGCACCGACGGCTTGTCGTAGGAATACACGACATCGATCTGCTTCACGCCGCGCGGGACGTCGACCGGAAGGTAGTACCAGTCCGGCACGTCCGGGCGGAACGTGCCGGTGACGGTCTTCGTCTGCTGCCCGGCGCCAGGCGCGGACTCCGCGAACGAGACGCCCGGCACCATGCTCATCGCCGCACCCGCCGCGACGACGCCGCCGGCCCGGAACAGGTTGCGCCGGTTGAGTTCCCCAGTGGACATGCCTACCTCCGCAGCAAAGAAGTCGCGCCGACGCTAGCCGCCGGAGCGACCCCCATCAACGACGCCGCGGTGAACACTCGGTGCCTCGCCGCGCGCGGCATCGACATTTCAGCCCAGCGGGCCTCGTCTCGCACGGAGTCCCCGAGGCCGCATCACGAACAGAGCTCCCGAGGCCCCGCCTCGACCAGAATTCCCGAGGCCGCGGATCGAACAGTGTTCGCGGCAACCGCTCGCGCAGGACCGCTTGCCCCGCACGGAATAACGGCGCACCGACCGGGGCGCCCGACATGCCGCGCGGGCGGCGCGAACGGCAGTGCGGGCGGCGCGAACGGCGGCGTGGGCCCGCGCGGACCTGGCGAGACGAAGCTGGAGACGGACCAGCGGCGGATCAGCTGCCATCAAGCAGCACACCGTGCGCCCGCCACAAAGCGGCGCACCGTGCGCACGCGGCCGAGCAGCGGACCGTGCCCACCGCCGCGAGCAC
>NZ_JBSFNS010000049.1:0-53193 GCF_053587275.1 Amycolatopsis sp. NPDC003676 | reverse complement strand
CGACCACCACCGACCTCACCCCACCGCCGCGAGCACGACCACCACCGACCTCACCCCACCGCCGCAAGCACGACCACCACCGACCTCACCCCACCGCCGCAAGCACGACCACCACCGACCTCACCCCACCGGCCTCACTCCACCGCACCACTCCCCTCCACGACCCGGTCCAGCCATTCCTCCACCAGCGCCTCGAACAACGCCGGCTGCTCGAACTGCAGGTTGTGCCCCGCCCGGTCGAGCACCGCGTAACTCGCCCGCGGATAGTGCCCCAGCAACCCGTACGGCTCCGCGAATCCCGTGGACGAGTCCTGCCGCCCGCACACGATCAGCGCCGGTTTCCGGTACGCCGGACCGCTTTCCGGATCGGCCGACAACGGCCAGCCCGCCAGCATCCGCTGCAGCGCGCTCCGGTCGGCGGCCGCCAGCCCGGGCGCGACGTCCGCCCGGAACCGCGCCAGCGTCTCCGCGGACTGGACCACCGCGATGTCCGCGTACTCCGCCGCCTCCTCCGGATCGAGACTTTCCAGCAGCTCCGGATCGGCGCGCAGCACCTCGTGTTCGGGCACGTCCCGCTCCAGCACCGGCACGGGACGCCCGACCGGGCACACCAAGGCCAGCCCGGCCACCTGCGCGGGCCGCGCACGCACCAGGCCCCGCGCCAGATAACCCCCGTACGACTCTCCGACCAGCAAGAACGGCTCGTCGCCGATCAGGTCGTCCACCAGGTCCTCCAGCGCGGCGACGAGGTCGTCCGACCCGCGCGCGGACCCGGCGGGCGACTCGCCCATCCCGGGCAGATCCGGGTAAATCCGCCGGAATCCGGGCCGCCGCGCGAAGACCGGCTCGAGACAGCCGGTCATCAGGCGGTGGTCCGGCGTCCAGCCGTGGACGGCCAGCACCGGCGTGCCGGAACCGTGTTCGACGTAATGCATCGTTCCCTCCCTGTTCGCCGGACACCGTTGTACCGCACGGCACCGACAATTCCGGGACGCGGCGGCCGGGAGGAGGGGGCGCCGGCCGCGGGAAGCGCGTATTCCGGGAGAATTCCCCGGAAAGTCAGCCGCGCGAGCTGATCAATTCTCTTTCGGGTACCGGGCGCCCCTGAGCGGGACGGCGCGGAACACAAGCCAGTAGAAGGAAACCCGCCACGACGCCCAGGAGCACGTGGCCGGCGACGGCGCACAATCCGCACAATGCGGTCCATAGGACGATCTTCATCCACCGAGTGTAGGACCGCGGAGAATAGCCGACGGCGAACTTGGGGAAGACTTAGGGTTCGGTTAAGCGGAATTCCCCGGAAGAAGCGGAAAGGAAAGGGTTGCCTTTCCTTTCCGGTCCGCGAGGGGCCCTTCCCGCGCGACGGGGGCGGTCCGGCAGGATCGGGGCCGTGCCCACGCCCGGAACCAGCGCGCTCGTCGTCACGCTCCCGTCCGCCGCCGTCCTGCTCGAAACCGCAGCGGCCGTCGATCCCGGGCTCGTCCGGCCCGGCCTTCCGCCGCACGTCACCGCGTTGTACCCGTTCCTGCCCGCCGACCGGCTCACCGAACAGACCGACGCCGGCATCCGGCAGCTCGCCGCCAGCTTTCCGGCGGCAGAAGTGCAGCTGACCGACCTGGTCACCGCGCCCGGATTCGTCGCCGCGGCCGCCCCCGCGCTACAGCCTCTCGCCGACGCAGTGTGCGATCGCTGGCCCGAAGCACCCCCGTACGGCGGCCGTTTCGGCGCGCACCCGCCGGCGCATCTCACGATCGCTCTCGGCGGCACCGACGACCAGCGCGCCGAGGTCGCCGAACGGGCACGCGCCGCGCTGCCGATCACCGCCCAGACGGACGCGCTGCACCTGGTCGTGCTCACGGAGCAGGGTTGGCAGCTCCGGCTGTCGGCTCCGCTCGGAACGCCTGCGCGATAGCCCGCAGCCGAGCCACGTCGGCGGCGAAAGCGGTCTCTCCAGGGGGTTCCGCGGGCTCGTCCGGCACCGCCGCGACCGAAGTGCGCAACACCTGCGCAGCCGCGTTCGGCGACAGCTCGGGCCCGACGCCGGACAGCAGCAGCCCGTCGTTGATCTCGCTCATCATGGTCAACAGCCGCTCCCGGCCGGTCCCCGCCGCGTCGTCAAGGCGGACGACGTCCGGGTACCGCGAAGCCAGGTGCTCCCGAAGCGGCCGCAGCGCCGACCGCGTCCGCGCGTCGCGCACGGCCCGTCCCAACGCGGGCAACGCCGGCACCGTCAGCCCCACCACGATCAGCAGCACCGAAACCGCAGGAAAGCCGACCGCAAGTGTGCAACGAATCGTGGAAAACGCGCCGCGGCACAGTTTCGTGACCGGATGTTCGGCAGTCAGATCGCTGATCAGATCGACGATTTTCCCGACCAGGTAAGCGAAAGCGAACACACAAGCCGCGAGCATGATGCCCAGCCCGGCCCGCAACGCACCCGTGCCCGCGCGCACCGCGCCTGCCGACACCACAGCTATGTCCGCCACCGCGAAGCCCAGGTACAGCGTGTACACCACGATGTAGACGACCAGCGACGGATTAGACCGGTACAGCTCGTCGAAGAGCCCGACACCTGTCGGCAGCCCGCGCGTCGCGAAGAACGACGCAGTAAGCACGACAAGCGCGACAATCAACGCCCCGAGCCGCGCGCGCCGTCGACGCTCTGCCACGCCACCGATCTCCGCAACAGTGACCTCGATGCCGTACGCAGCAACCATCGTCGCGAGGTTCGACAGCAGCCGCCCCAGGCTCGGGTACAGCTGGCTTTCGATCGCCTGCGCACTGTCGGCGAGCAAGCACAACGCGACGCCGAGGGCGATCAGGCTGGTCGCCAGCCCCGCGCCCGCACCAGTTCGCCGCGCTCGCGCCGCGCGCCAGATCCCGGCCGCGAGGGCGAGCAGGCCGACCCCGAAGAACAGAACGTCGATCATCCGCGCGCTATCCCAGCAGCGACGCGAAGCGCCGCGCGCGGTCCGCGGCCGGGCCGGAAGCGCCTGGCCGCAACTGCGCGCCGTCCTCGGTGGCAGCGCTCATCAGGAACACGGCAATGAGCTCCGCTTCGTACTCGTCGGAATTCGTGGTGACGCGGGTGAGCAGATGCGACAGCAGGTGCGCGCTGAGGTCAGGCGCGACTGTCGCCGCTTCGGCGTCGGTGAGCACGCATTCGCCGCGATGGTCGCACAGCAGATGCGCGATTTCGTGGGCGATGATGTGGTCCTGGTGCAGCGACGACGTGCCCGCCGCGTACGCGATGAGGTCGAAGTCTTCGTGCCGCCGCCAGGCGCCGGAGGGCTGGCCGGGCGCGTAGTCGACCGCGATCAGGTCGATGTCGCGGCCCCGGTGCCGTTCCAGCCGGTCGAGCCACGCGTTCATCGACCACGGCCGCGGCGCGGGCACGTGCCGCAGCAGGTCGCGCACCCGGTCGCGGGCGCGCACTCGCACGGTCGGGTCGATGTCCCCTCCCGAGGCGATCGGCGGCTGGACCAGCCTGGTGCACCAGGGGGTCCCCGGCGCTCCGGCCGTCGCCAGCATAGCCGCCCGGCTCACTCCGGCTTGCGTCCGCGCCGGGTGCGGTCGCGTCCTTCGGTGTAGCTGTCGAGCTGGTCCATCAGGGCGGAAACGGTGCGCCGGTCGCGCTCGGAAAGCCGCATCGCGCGCTGCGCCAGGTCGCGGGCCTGGGTGTCGCGCCAGGCGACGACGTCGGCGACCTGCTCGTCGACCCGGCCGGCGACCTCGTCGTCGAAGAAGTAGGTGACGGGCACGCCGAAGAACCGCGCGAGCGCCTGGATGTGCGAGCGCTTCGGGTCGCGCCGGGCCCCGACGGCCAGCTGCTGCACGTGCGTGGCCGACATGCTGACGCCGGTGACGTCGGCGACGCCCTGGGCGATCTCGCGGTAGGAGTAGGGCTTGCGGTCCGGCGGGTGGACAGTCGCGATCAGGTGCGCCAGCCGCTGCGCGAAGCTGCGCTCCTCCGCCTGCTCGGCCATGCCGCCCCCACCACCGTTCCGTCTCCGTAACAGCCTCCAGCATAACCGTCCCGAAAACTTGACACCAGCCGTCCCGTTCCGGCTACACTCGCCCCGCGCATCGTTTAGAAAACTAAACACCGGGTTTCCGCGTGCGGTCGCTGGGGGTGACCGCACGCGGTCCCGTGCTCGTCCGAGCCTCGAGTGCGCGAGGGACGCACAAGTGACGCACAGGCTGCGGAGGTAGGTTGTGCGCCATGACACTCCCCCACAGTCCCGAAAGGACACCCGTCGTCGTCACGGGCGGCAGCGGCTTCATCGGTCGCGCTGTCGTGCGCGAGTTTCGTGAGCGCGGCTATCCGGTCACTGTTGTCGACCGCGTGCGCTACGAGACGACGGACGAGGGAGTGCGCGTCGTCGTCGGAGATCTGCGTGCTGCCGAAACCCGCGAAGCAGCTGTCGAAGCAGGCGTCGGCGGGATCGTGCACCTCGCCGCGCTGACGTCCGTGCTGAAGTCAGTAGAGCTGCCGCGCGACACGTACGCGGAGAACGTCGCGGTGACACAAGAACTTCTGGAACTGTGCCGCGTACACGACGTACCGCGCTTCATTCTCGCTTCGACGAACGCAGTGATCGGCAACGTCGGCACTAACACCATCACGGTCGACCTGCCCACGAAGCCGCTTACGCCGTACGGTGCCACGAAAGCGGCCTGCGAGATGCTGCTGTCGGGCTACGCGGGCGCGTACGGAATGACGACGTGCGCGTTGCGCTTCACCAACGTGTACGGGCCAGGCATGTCGCACAAAGACAGCTTCGTCCCACGCATGATGCGCGCGGCGCTGAATAATGAAGGCGTGCGTGTATACGGCACCGGCGAGCAGCGTCGCGACCTCGTGCATGTCGACGACGTCGTACGCGCCATCGCGCTCGCGTACGAGAGCGGCTACACCGGCCGCGCGATCGTCGGTGCCGGACATTCGGTGTCAGTGCTGGAAATGGTCGAGACCGTGCGCGCGGTGACCGGGGCCGAGCTGCCGATCGAGCACGTGCCCGCGCCCGCCGGAGAGATGCCCGCGGTGGTCGTGGACGTGTCGGCGAGCGCGGAAACCATCGGCTACCAGCCGGAAATCGCCCTCGCCGACGGTCTCGCCACCGCCTGGAAGTACTTCTCCGGCCTGGACCGGGCCGAGGCGCCGTGACCGGATTCCTCCGCCGGCACGCGTTGCTGCTGGTGCTCCTCGCCGCGGGGACCACGCTGCGGGTGCTGTCCTGGCTCGCGTACCAGCCGGCGCTGCTGTACATCGATTCCTTCCGGTACCTGGACAATCTGCACGGCCTGCGCGCCGACGGGATCAACCCGGTCGGCTACGACCTGCTGCTGAAGCCGTTGCTCGCGGTCGGCGGGCTGTCGTTCGTCGCCGCCTTGCAGCACCTGGCCGGGCTGGCGATCGCGGTCGGGATCTACGCGCTGGCCCGGCGGCTCGGCGCGCGCAATTGGGTGAGCGCGCTGGCCGCCGCGCCGCTGCTGCTCGACGCGTACCAGGTGCAGATCGAGCAGAACATCATGGCCGAGGTGCTGTTCGAGGCGCTGCTGTTCGGGCTGCTGTGGCTGGTGCTGGCCAAGGGAAAGCCGAACTGGCGGCGGATCGCGCTGGCCGGGCTGGTGGTCGGATTCGGCGTGCTGGTGCGGCTGATCGGCATCACGATCGCCGCTCCGTTCCTGCTGTACCTCCTCGCCGCGGGCAGCGCTTGGCGTTCGTGGCGCGGCTGGCGCAACGCTGGGATCGGGCTGCTCGCGATCCTCGTCGTGGTGGTGCCGTACGCGGCGCAAGTCAAGGCAGAGACCGGAAAATGGGGGTTGAGCGGGCCGTCCGGCAGCATGCTGTACGGCCGCACCGCCGCTGTCGCGGACTGCGCGAAACTCCAGCTCGAACCGGCCGTGCAACCGTTCTGTCCCACTGAACCGGTCGAGAACCGGCTCGTCGACAACTACACGCACGCCGATCTCGACCCGGCGTGGCCCGGTCCGCTGCCGCCCGGCGCGGACAAAGGCGCGCTGGCACACGAATTCGCCATGACCACGCTGAAAGCGCAGTGGTGGGACGTCGCGACGTCGATCCTCGGCGACTTCGCGAAGAGCTTCCAGTTCACCCGCTACACCGCGGCCACCGACGTGCCGATCGACCGGTGGCAGTTCCAGCTGACCTACCCGGAATTCGCCGATCCCGCCGCGCTCAAGGCGGTCACGCAGCAGTACGACGGCACGGACCCCAAGGTCAACGAGCCGATCGCGGCGTTCCTGCGCGACTATCAGATCAACGGCGGGTTCGTGCCCGGAGCGGTGCTCGGATTCTTCGCGCTGCTCGGCTTGTTGACCGTGCTGCGGCGGAAGAAACCGCGCCACCCAGCTCGCAGCGGCGCGTTGTTCGCTGCTGGCACTGGGTTGTTCCTGTTGTTCGGGTCCGCGGTGTTCGAGTTTTCCTGGCGCTACCAACTGCCCGCGCTCGTGCTGTTGCCGGTCGCTGGGGCGCTCGGGTTCACCACGCTCACTGTCGCGAGCCGTCGTCGTCTCGCCAGTTATCCCGACGCTGTCGACGAAGGCGCGATCGCGGACTTCCACGACCGGCATCCCGGCGCGAAGCTGTCCGAGCTGACCGTGGTGATCGCCGCGTACAACGAAGCCGACGGCATCGGCCAGGTGCTGGAGAAGATGCCGGACGAATGTCTCGGGCTGTCTGTAGACGTCCTGGTGGTCGTCGACGGCGGTACAGACAACACTGCGGCCATCGCGGAAGACCATGGCGCGTACGTCTGCGTCGCGCCGACTAACCGCGGCCAGGGCGCCGCGCTGCGCCTCGGATATCACCTCGCGGCCGAGAACGGCGCGAAGTACATCGTGACGACCGACGGCGACGGTCAGTACGACAACAGCGAAATGGCCGAACTCCTCGCGCCGCTTCTGGACGGCACCGCGGATTTCGTGACCGGCTCACGGCGTTTGGGGCACGAAGAGGCCGACAGCCGGATGCGCTGGGTCGGCGTGCGAGTGTTCGCGTGGCTCGCTTCGGTGCTCACCTGGCGGCGGATCACCGACACGTCGTTCGGATTCCGTTCGCTGCGCGCGGAACTGGCGTGCGCGATCCCGCTGAACGAACCGCAGTACCAGTCGTCGGAACTGCTGCTGGGCGCGACCGCGCAGGGCGCGCGCGTGCTCGAACGGCCGATGAGCATGCGGCTGCGCAAGGCTGGCAAGAGCAAAAAGGGCGGCAGCGTCGTGTACGGCGCGAACTACGCGCGGGTCATGACGGGGACATGGTGGCGGGGGTACGTGCTGCGCCGCGGTCGAAAACGAACCGGTCGAGCATCGTGAACTTCGCGACGAACACCAGCGCGTAGCTGAGCACGTACGCCGCGTCGAGCAGCACGACCCACCAGAAATGCGGCAGGTGCAGCGGTGCGAGCAGGTGGCCCGCGAGCGTCGTGAGGCCGACCGAGGCGAGGCCGCCGAGCGAGATGACGAGGACGTAGGGCAGCAGCTCGCGGCCCACTTCCGGACGGCCGCGGCGGCCCCACACCCAGCGCCGGGTGAGGAAGAAGTTCAGCACCGCCCCGGCCGCGAAAGCGCACGCGCTGGCGAGCCACGGGGCGCCGTTCGCGGCGAGCACCGCGATCAGCGCGGCCTGGCTGAGCAGGGTCGCGGCGACCGAACTGGCGGCCGCGCGGACGAACCGGGCCAGGCCGCGGCGGCGCGGCTTGGGCGATTCTTCCGTCGTGCGGGGGTTCGCCGGGTTGGTTACCGTCGTCATAGTCCCCAGTCTCCCCTCGGGCCGCCGGCTCCGCCGCGCGACCCCCCGGCCCACAGCGGATTCACAGCTGACTGCCAGCCGAACATCAGCGGTCGGCGATTAGGTTCGGATCTGCCACGCGACACCGCGCGCCGTGTTACAACGAAACGCCGCGCTTGTCGCGAAGACGAAAGGAAAGGGTGCTCCGGATGCGAGTGCTGGTTCTCGGCGGTGACGGTTACCTAGGCTGGCCCACTGCGCTCCACCTGTCCGACAGAGGCCACGAAGTGGCTGTCCTGGACAACTTCGCGCGGCGGCAGTACGACGTCGAGCTCGGAGCCGAGAGCCTCGTCCCGATCGAAGACCTGAGCACCCGCACCGACGCGTGGCACGCGGTGTCCGGAAAGCGGATCGCGAGCTACGAAGGCGACCTGCTCGACGCGGAATTCCTCTTCGAAGCGGTGCGCGATTTCCGTCCTTCCGCGATCGTGCATTTCGCCGAACAGCGGTCCGCGCCGTATTCGATGATCGACCGCGAGCACGCGGTCTACACGCAGCACAACAACGTCGTCGGCAACCTGAACCTGCTGTACGCGATCGCCGAGCTCGACCCGGACATCCACCTGGTCAAACTGGGCACGATGGGCGAGTACGGCACCCCGAACATCGACATCGAGGAAGGCTGGCTCGAGGTCGAGCACAACGGCCGCCGCGACCGGATGCTGTACCCGAAGAAACCAGGCTCGTTCTACCACCTGTCGAAGGTCCACGACTCGCACAACATCGAGTTCGCCTGCCGGATCTGGGACCTGCGCGCGACTGACCTCAACCAGGGCGTCGTGTACGGCCAGCAGACGCCGCAGACCGCGCTCGACCCCCGGCTGGCCACGCGGTTCGACTACGACGCGGTGTTCGGCACGGTGCTCAACCGGTTCGTCATCCAGGCCGTTCTCGGCCAGCCGCTCACGGTGTACGGCAAGGGCGGGCAGACGCGCGGGCTGATCGACATCCGCGACACCGTCGAATGCATCCGGCTCGCCGTGGAGAATCCGGCCGAGCGGGGCGAGTTCCGCGTGTTCAACCAGATGACCGAGAGCATGTCGGTGCGGGAGATCGCCGAACTCGTCGCCGACCGCTTCCCCGGGCCGGTGCAGATCGAGAACCTGGACAACCCGCGGGTCGAGCAGCCCGAGCACTACTACAACGTCAAGCACACCGGGCTGGTCGGGCTGGGGCTGGAGCCGCACCTGCTGTCGGACACGCTGATCGAGTCGATGTTCGACATCGTGGGGGCGAACAAGCACCGGGTGAACGACGAGCGGCTGCGTCCGACGGTGCGCTGGCGCGGGGCGGTCGAAGCGTCCTGACCTCGGGCTGGGCCGTTCTGGTCTCGCGCCGGGAAGTCCCGCGCGCCGCCTCGTTCCGCCGCCGTCGCGGAAATTGTCGGTGGCGGGTGGGATGCTCTTCGGGTCAGCCCCTCGAGGGGTCGGAACCGGGAGAGCGGCAAGGAAAACGTGGGGGACGAAGCAGCGGCGCGGTGGAGCCCGGAGCGGGTGCTCGAACTCGCGCCGGACGCCGCGTCGGCGAAAGCCGGGCGCAGGCAGGCGGCGCCGGCGAAGTGGTCGGACGCGGGCGCGTCGGGCCGTGCCGTCTGGGGCGCGTGCCAGGGCAGCGGGAAGCGGCCGTACCAGACGACGGTGGAAACGGCCGGGCCCGCGTTCCGGTGCACCTGCCCGAGCCGGAAGTTCCCGTGCAAGCACGCGCTAGGGTTGCTGTTGCTCTGGTCGGAGGGACAACTCCCCCGCGCGGAGGAGCCCGGATGGGTGCACCAATGGCTCGACGAACGGGCCGCGCGAGCGGAGCGGGCCGAGAAGAAGACGGACGCGCCGAAGGATCTCGAGGCGGCGGCCAAGCGGGCGCAGGAGCGGCTCGCGCGCGTCACCGCCGGGGCCGCTGAGCTGCGCGGATGGCTCGCCGATCGGGTGTCCGCCGGGTTCGCGACGTTCGAACGCGGCGGCGCCGACGAGCTGTACACGGTCGCGTCGCGCATGGTCGACGCGCAAGCTCCCGGGCTGGCGAACGGCCTGCGCCGGGCCGCCGCGCTGGTCGGCCGCGGCCGGGACTGGCCGGATCGGCTGCTGGCCGAGTTGTCGCTGGTGTACGTGCTCGCGGACGCGGCTAATCGGCTGGAATCGCTGCCTGCCGGGCTCGCCGACACGGTCCGGACCCGGCTCGGGTTTTCGGTAGGCAACGCGCAGGTGCTGGAGTCCGGCGAACGCGTGCCGGACCAATGGCTGGTCACCGGCGCGATCGACGAGGAACAGGACTCGCTGCGCAGCAGGCGCACGTGGCTGCGGGGCAAACGCAGCGGCCGGGATGCGCTGGTGCTGTCGTTCGCGCCGCCCGGGCGTCCGCTGGACAGTTCGCTGCCGCCCGGGTTCGAGGTCGCCGGGGAGCTGGTGTTCCACCCGGGCGCGGTGCCGCTGCGGGCGGTGTTCGACCATCGAGAGGAGCCCGCAGTCCCGGTGAGCGGTCCGGTTGGCGGCACTTGTGCTTCGGCGCTCGCCGACCATGCTGCCGCGCTCGCGGCTGATCCTTGGCTGGACCGGTGGCCGGTGCTGCTGTCCGATCTCCGCCCAGCGCGGCACGGGGACAGCTGGGCACTGTCCGATGTAGACGGTGCGGCGCTGCCGTTGACGCCCACGGTGGATCCTTGGCCGCTGCTGGCCCTCGCGGCGGAGCAACCGGTGACGGTGGCCGCGGAATGGACGACGGCGGGGTTGCGGCCGTTGAGCTGCTGGCACCGCGACGGGATGGTGCGACTGTGACCACTTGGAACGACCTCGTCGGCACCGTCCTGCTCGGCACTCGCCGCAGAACCCTCGACCCTGCCGGATTACCGCCCGGGGTAAAGGAAATCGCCGAACAACGCACCGAACCCGCCGACCAGGCGCTCGTCGCCGCGGCGGCGTACACCGGGTATCGCCGGGCCGGGCAGCAACCGCTCACCGGCATCGAACCCGAGCCCGCCGCGGCAGCGGACAACCGCCCGCTCATCCCGGCCGTCGCGCGGGCGCGGCTCGGGCACCTGCTGTCGGCCAACCGGCCGGAACTGGTCGAGGAATGGCTCACCACGGTGGCGGGCAAGGGATTGCGCGTCCCGGCCGACCGGCTGCCCGCGCTGGCCGACGCGGCGCGGACCCGGGTGTCGCTGCGGGCACCGCTCGCCACCGTCGCCGGGCCGGTCGGGGCATGGCTCGGCGAGCGGAATCCGGAGTGGGCGTTCCTGGTCGCCGCCGCGGACGACACCAGCGACAACGCCTGGCAGTTCGGCACCGCCGCACGACGGCAGGCCTGGCTGGAACGCGTGCTCGTCGCCGAACCCGCCCGCGCGCGGGAGACGCTCGCCGCGGCCTGGGGCAACGAACCAGCCGACGTCCGCGCGACTTTCCTGACCCTGCTCGGCGAACATCTCACCGACGAGGACGAGCCGTTCGTCGAAGCCGCGCTCGGCGACCGGGCGGCCGGGGTGCGCGAGATCGCGTTGCGGCTGATCGGCCGGTATCCCGATTCGGCGTCCGGCGAGCGGATGATCGAACGGCTGCGGGCCTGCGTCACCGTGCGCAGCCGCGCGCTGCGGGCCGACGTCCTCGAATTCACCCCGCCCGAGCCGGACGACGACCTGATCCGCGACGGCATCCGTGTCCCGCCCGGTCCCGGGCAAGGCACCGCCCGGCTGCGCGCGATCATCGCCGCCACTCCCCTGCGGTTCTGGGCCGAGTACGGCAGTCCGGGCGAACTGGCCGGGATGCTTGTCGAGGGCCCGCCGTTGAACGTGGTGCGCGAAAGCTGGGCCACCGCCGCGCTTCGGCAACGCAACGAGCAGTGGGCGCAGGCCCTCGTCGAGGCCGAACCGGGCGGACGCAGCACCGCGGCGCTCATCGGCGTGCTGTCGCCCGAACAGCAGGCCGCCACGGTCGCGAAGCTGACGCGCGGGCTGCCGGTCGAAGCCCTCACCCGGCTCATCCTCGATCTGCCCCAGCCGTGGCCCGCCGCGCTCGGCACGGTGCTGCTCGACTGGGTCGCCGGGCAACGCGACCACCGGCTCGTCGCGCACGCGGCCGCGCTGATCGCGAAAGCCGTGCCCGTCGCCTGCCTCGGCCATCCGCTGGCCGAGATCCCGCTTCCCGGCGAGGCCGCCCCGTGGCGGCGCGCAGTCGCCGAAACCCTGTCCTTCCGCCGTGAAATGCACAAGGAGCTCGCATGACGTCCCCCGTCCTCCGGCCGCACGCCGAACAGGAATACGCCGGCGAACTGGCCGCTCTCGCCGCGGCCGATGACCGGGCGAAACCGCCGTCGTGGCGGCTGTCCCCGTGGGCGGTCGTCACCTACCTGCTCGGCGGGAAACTCGACGACGGCACCGAGATCAGCCCCAAGTACGTCGGGCCGCGGCGGCTGATCGAGGTCGCGGTCGCCACCCTCGCCACCGACCGCGCGCTGCTGCTGCTCGGTGTGCCGGGCACGGCGAAAACCTGGGTGTCCGAACACCTCGCGGCGGCGATCAGCGGCGACTCCACGCTGCTCGTCCAAGGCACCGCGGGCACCTCCGAGGAACAGATCCGGTACGGCTGGAACTACGCGCGGCTCATCGCTGAGGGTCCGAGCGACCAGGCCCTGGTCGAAAGCCCGGTGCTGCGCGCGATGCGGGACGGCAAGGTCGCGCGGCTCGAAGAGCTCACCCGCATCCCGGCGGACGTGCAGGACTCGCTGATCACCATCCTGTCCGAGAAGACGCTGCCGATCCCCGAACTGGGCGCCGAAGTCCAGGCGCGGCCCGGGTTCACGCTGGTGGCCACGGCGAACAACCGGGACAAGGGCGTCAACGAACTGTCGAGTGCGCTGCGCCGGCGGTTCAACACCGTGGTGCTCCCGCTGCCGGACACCGCCGAGGCCGAGGTGGACATCGTCCGGCGGCGGGTCGGGCAGCTGGGCGCCGCGCTGTCGCTGCCCGCCGAAGCCGCCGATCTCGCCGAAATCCGCCGCGTGGTCACGGTTTTCCGCGAACTGCGCGCCGGTCGCACCGAAGACGGCCGCACCGCGGTGAAGACCCCGTCGGGCACGCTCTCGACGGCGGAAGCGATCAGCGTGCTCACCGGCGGACTCGCGCTGGCCGCGCACTTCGGCGACGGCGTGCTGCGCGCGCAGGACGTCGCGGCCGGGATTCACGGTGCGGTGGTGAAGGATCCGGTGGCCGACAGCGCGATCTGGAGCGAGTACCTGGAAACCGTCGTGCGCGAGCGGGAGGGCTGGGCCGACTTCTACCGGGCAGGCCAGGAGATCGCCGGATGACCACTCATCTCCTCGGGATCCGGCACCACGGTCCCGGTTCGGCGCGGGCGGTGGCCGCCCGGCTCGCCGAGCTGGAACCGGACGTGGTGCTGATCGAGGGACCGCCGGAAGCGGACCAGCTCGTCGATCTCGCCGCGGACGACGACATGCGGCCGCCGGTCGCGTTGCTGGCGTACGCGTCCGACGACGTGTCGCGCGCGGCGTTCTGGCCGTTCGCGGTGTTCAGCCCGGAATGGCAGGCGCTGCGGTACGCCGCCGCGGCCGGCGTCCCGGTGAAGTTCTGCGATCTCCCGGCCGCACACCAATTCGCGCTCGGCGAGGAACGGACCGCACCCCGCGCCGACCCGCTCGCGGAACTCGCCGCGGCGGGCGGCTACGACGATCCGGAACGCTGGTGGGACGACTTCGTCGAGTCCCGCCGGGGCGAGGAATCGCCGTTCGAGGTGATCGCCGACGCGATGACCGCGCTGCGCGAGGGCGAGCGGCCGGACGATCCGCACGAGCAGCGGCGCGAGGCGTACATGCGGAACGTGCTGCGCAAGACGCGGAAGGAAGGCTACGAACGGATCGCCGTGGTCTGCGGGGCCTGGCACGTGCCCGCGCTGGCCGATCCGCTGCCGCCCGCGTCCAAGGACCAGGCTGTCCTCAAAGGACTTCCGAAGCGGAAGGTCGTGTGCACGTGGGTGCCGTGGACGCACGGCAGGCTCGCGTCGGTCACCGGCTACGGCGCGGGCGTCCGCTCCCCCGGCTGGTATCACCACCTGTTCAGCACCGCCGACGACGTCACCACCCGATGGCTCACCGCCGTCGCCGGAGTGCTGCGCGAGGAAGACCTGCCCGTCTCCACCGCGCACGTGATCGAAGCAGTGCGGCTGGCGGACACGCTGGCCGCACTGCGCGGGCGGTCGTCGGCGGGGTTGGCCGAGGTCGACGCCGCCACCCGCGCAGTCCTGTGCGGAGGTGACGACGTCCAGGCCGACCTGGTCACCCGGCGGCTCGTGGTCGGCGAGCTGCTCGGCGAGGTGCCCGACAGCGTTCCGCAAGCGCCGCTGGCCGCCGACCTGATCGCCACCGCCCGGCGGCTCCGGCTCAAACGCGAACCGCAAGCCCGCGAACTCGATCTGGACCTGCGCACCCCCGGCGGCCTGGACCGCTCCCGCCTGCTGCACCGCCTGCAGATCCTCGGCATCCCCTGGGGCGAGCCGGAATTGTCTTCGGTGCGGAACAAAGGCACCTTCCGCGAGACCTGGACCCTGTGCTGGGAACCAGGTTTCGAGGTCGACCTGGTCGCGGCCGCCGTGCACGGAACCACGGTGCCCGCCGCCGCCACCGCGGTCGTGCGCGAAACCGTCGCCGAATCACCCCCGCTCGCCGACATCACCGCCGCGGTAGAACGCTGTCTTCTGGCCGACCTGGGCGACGCCCTGCCGGAAACCCTTGCCGCACTGGACACCCGCGCCGCCGCCGACGCGGACGTCGCACACCTCATGACGGCCCTGCCTCCGCTCGCGCGAGCGACCCGCTACGGCGACGTCCGCGGCACCGACACCGGACGGCTTCGAGAAGTCGCCGACCGGATCCTCATTCGGGTCTGCGCCGGGCTCCCGCCCGCGGTCCACGGCATCGACGAGGAGGCCGCCGCACAGTTCTGCGAACTGGTCGACGACGTCCACGAAGCCACCGACCTCCTGGGCGACGCCTCCCGCGACCGCTGGTTCGCCGCCCTCGCCAAGCTGTCCACTCGCGACTCTCTGCCGCCGCTGCTGGCAGGCCGCATCGTGCGCCTCCTGCACGACGCCGACCTCCTAGACGGCGCCGAGGTCGAACTCCGGCTGGGCCGGATGCTCACCCCCGGCATCGCACCCACCGACGGCGCCGCCTACGTCGAAGGCTTCTTCTCCGGCGGCGCACTCCTGCTGGTCCACGACGAACGCATGCTGCGCGTCGTCGACACCTGGCTGACCTCGATCCCGCCTGAGGTCTTCACCGAGATACTTCCCTTGCTGCGCCGCACTTTCGGTGCCTTCGCCGGTCCCGAGAAACGCGCGATCGGCGAACGCGCCGCAACCCTGTCCGGCGCTCGCCGGGTCGAGTCCACAGTGGTCGAAGACCTGGACGAACTCCGCGCCGCAGCAGCCCTGCCGGTCTTCGCCACCCTCCTGGGAGCCGCCCCGTGACCACCGATCCCGAACGTCTCCGCCGCTGGCGCCTAGTGCTGGGCGGCGACTCCGACGGCACCGGCCACGCACTGTCCGAAGGGGACACCGGTGTCGACAACGTACTGGCCGCCCTCTACGACGAGCGCCCCAAGAACCCGCGCGGCAGCGGCGACCGCAGCGGTGGTCTGCAAGCCTCCGCGCCGCGCGTCGCCCGCTGGCTGGGCGACATCCGGAAGTACTTCCCCGGCTCGGTCGTGCAAGTCATGCAACGCGACGCCGTGGACCGGCTCGGCATCACCCGGATGCTGCTGGAACCGGAGCTGCTGAGCGCCGTCGAACCGGATGTCCACCTAGTCGGCACCCTGTTGTCCCTCAACAATGTTTTGCCGGAGGAGACAAAGGAAACCGCCCGGGTTGTCGTGCGCAAGGTCGTCACGGAGTTGGAGGAACGCCTGGCCGAACGCACCCGCGCGGCGATACGCGGTGCCCTGGACCGCGCGGCCCGCACCCAGCGCCCCCGAGGCGCGGACATCGACTGGAACCGCACCGTCCGCCGGAACCTGAAACACTATTCTCCCGACCTGAAAACCATTGTGCCCGAACAGCTTTTCGGCTTCGGCCGCCGAGAACAAAGCGTCCGGCGCGACGTGATCCTGGCTGTCGACCAGTCCGGTTCGATGGCAGAATCCGTGGTGTACTCCGGCGTCTTCGGCGCGGCCCTGGCCTCGATGCGCGCGCTGAGCACGAAATTCGTCGCCTTCGACACCGCGGTCGCCGACCTCTCCGACCATCTGGACGACCCCGTCGACGTTCTGTTCGGCACCCAGCTGGGCGGCGGCACCGACATCAACCGCGCGTTGGCGTACTGCCAAGGACTGGTCGAGCGCCCGGAACAGACACTCCTGGTGCTGATCAGCGACCTGTACGAAGGCGGAGTGCGCGACGACCTGCTGCGCCGGGTCGCGGACCTGGTCGGTTCCGGGGTGCAGGTGGTCACGCTGCTGGCGCTGTCGGACTCCGGAGCGCCGTTCTACGACCACGAGAACGCGGCCGCGCTCACTGAGCTGGGGGTTCCCGCTTTCGCCTGCACGCCGGACCTTTTCCCGGACCTGATGGCAGCCGCGCTCCGAAGGGAGGACTTGAGCCGCTGGGCGGCCGCGGCGACCGCGCAATAACCCGGAACGCCACGCTGAGTGCGCAGGGACCCAGGCGCGGGCTGACAGGCGAATACCGAGGGTCTCGGCGCGCGCGACATCCTGCGGCACAAGGTTCGCCTTCCGCGGACAGTTCCGTCGCGCTGTTGTCGCTTGACTGGTGGGCGCCCTTCCTGCCTTGCGGTGAAGTGGACACCAGACGCGCCCGCTGCCCGGAAAGTCTCAGCCGGCCGAGCGATCCAGTGCGTCCAGCAGCCAGGTGTGCGCGACTCCGACCGGCACGGCTTCACCGGTGATCTCCCCCGCGACATGCCAGTAGCGGCGTACCTGCGGATGCCGGTCGGCGGCCGTGCGCCGCCGCAGCACGCCCCGGAACTCCGGGGTGTCGCCGGTGCCGGACGCGGCGGCGTGGGCTGCGGCGAACAGATCGAGCGCAGGCCCCGGTTCCGGTCGTGCTCCCGCCGCCACCTGCGGGGACGCCAGCTCGCACGCCGCGCCGACGCCGTCGTGGAGAGCGCCGAGGCGAGTGACCAGCGTGCTGGTCCGCAGCCGGGCGGCGAACGCTCGGTCGGCGGCGAGCAGCACTAGCTCGGCGTACGCGACGACCTGCGCCGGAGTCGGCAGCTCAGGGGGCTGCGGCGCACTCACGGCGAGGAACATGTCGGCCGTGTCCGGCGTAACCGTGCCGGTGACCATCGGGTGCCAGAGGCGGACGAGGGCCTCGTGCCCGGCGGAGCCATCTGTCACGGCGTACAGCAGCTCGAGCCGAGCAGCTCGGTCGGCAGGCGGTGCCTCTTCGACGGCGCGGAGAGCTGCGCGCCGCCAGGCCAGCGTCGTCACCTCGCGGTCGAGCGCGGCGCGCTCGGCGGCCGCTGCCTCGACGAGGGAGCGCTCTCCGGCGAGGACGTCCGCGATCGAATTCAGGCTCAGCCCGAGTCCGCGCATCCGCCGCACCAGGTTCAGGCGGTGCACCTGCGCCGGGTCGAACCGGCGGTGCCCGCCGGCGCTGCGTGCCGAGGTCAGCAGTCCTTCGTCGCAGTAGAAGCGGATCGTGCGGACGGGCACGCCGGTGCGCCGCGCCAGGTCGCCGATTCCGAGTGTGTCGCCGGTCACTTCCGATGGAACCTCCAGCCGGGTGGAGTTCCTACGGTACGGCCATGGATCTCGATACCGCACGATTTGTCCAGGGCTTGCACGACCATACCGCCGGGTTCGCGAAGGCGGTGGCCGGCGCGGATCCGGAGACTCCGGTGCCCACCTGCCCGGAGTGGCCGCTGCGGGTGCTGGCCGGGCACGTCGGGCAGGCGCACCGCTGGGCGGCGGGCCTGATCCGGTCAGGCCCGGCCCCGGTGCCGGACCCGTTCGAAGCGGACCTCGGCGCGCCCGGCGAGTGGTCCGGCTGGCTGCACGCGGGAGCCGCGGAACTCGCCGCCGCGGTGCTCGCCGCCGCCGACAGTCCAGTGTGGACATTCTTCGGCCCGCGACCGGCGACGTTCTGGCTGCGCCGCATGCTCCACGACACGACGGTGCACCACGCGGACGCGGCCCTTGCCACCGGAACCGCGTTCGAGGTCGCTCCGGACCTCGCGGACGACGCGATCAGCGAGTGGCTGGAAATGCTGTCCCACCCGGTCATGGCGACGCTGAGACCAGCTTTCGCGGCGCTGCGCGGCACCGGCCAAACGCTCCAGCTCCGCCCCGGCGCCGGAGTGGGCTGGCTCATCACCCGCACCCCCGGCGGTGCGCGGTGGACGCGGGCCACGGACACCGCGGACGTGACCCTGACGGGTTCCGCCGGAGATCTCCTGCTCGTGCTCACCCGACGGCTGCCACCCGGCCAGGTCACGATCACCGGCGACCGCAACCTTGCCGACCACTGGCTGGCGCACACAGCGGCGTGAGGGCTCCGGCGGTTCGGAAGCCGACGTGCTCGATGCCTGGCTCAGGAGCCCAGGAGACGGAGCAAGGCAGGCGGGACGGACGGCGAAGACCGCCGGACACACCATGGGCGCCCTCGACTGTCCGGCGAGCCCGGAGCCGCTGGCGTGGCACAAGTCTTGGCCAACGTTGGCGGCCTCGGACTCCCCCGTGGGCCCGGAACCGCTAACGCGGCACAAGTCTTAGCCAACGCCGGCGGCCTCGGACTCCCCACTAGCCCGGAACCGCTGACACGGCACAAGTCTTGGCCAACACTGGCGGTCTCGGACTCCCGGCGAGCCCGAGACAGCGTCGGTGGCGCAGACGTCACCGCCGACGCACACGGGCAGGCCCGCCGTCCCAGCCAGTCCGAGACCGCTGCCCCGGCGGCTGTGTCACCATCGGGAAATGGGAACCACCCCCGGCCCGGTGCCCGCGGTCCCGCTTTCGCAGCTGCGGCAGCTGCGTCTGGGCCAAGGACGCCATGGACCGCGGCTGGGCCGAACCCCTCGACCTGGGCGCGATCGCCGCGCACGCCGGGTACTCGCGTTACCACTTCGTGCGCCTTTTCCGCGCCGTGTACGGGCAGACACCCGGACAGTATCTGAGCCGCCGCCGGATCGAACGCGCGGAGGATTTGCTGCGGACCGCCGACCTGTCCGTCACCGAAATCTGCGCGCTGGTCGGGTTCAGCAGCCTCGGATCGTTCTCCGCGAGCTTCAAGAAACACACCGGCCTGACCCCGAGCGAATACCGTGCCCGACATGTCAGCCAGGGCTCAGCCCTCGTCCCCGGGTGTTACGCGCTTCTGTGGCACGGCGGGTTCAAGGGACTGACTCAGAGATCCAAACCGGGTCCTGAGTGACGAAGTCCCTGGCGCGTCGATCTCACGGACGTCCTGGAGCCGTCGCCGAGCAAGGACCGCGCCTCGACTGACCTCGGATCCCGCCGCGGGCCGATCTCGTGGATGTGCGGTGACGAAGCCGTTGCCGGCCAAGGAAACAGGCCTTGTTCGCGCGGATCACCGCCGACGTTGGGCGCGGCCGTGAAGCAAGGGGGTGACCGGCACTGCCGAGACGCCACTCAGACGATGTCGAATTCGTCGCCCTCCGGGTCCTGCATGGCGGCGGCGTAGTGCCCCAGGTCCGGCTCGTCGTTGATCCGCAGCACCGTGGCACCGGTACGTAGCCGCGACGCCCGGCCAAGGACCGCAATTTTCAAGAAGCCGAGCGGCCCCGGCAGTAACTACGGTTGATCACAGAGAGCGGGCGAACAGCGCCTGCCGGACACAAGGAGTCAGCTGTGATCAAGGGCCTGTCCATCGCCAACGTCTGGGTCCTCGACCATGACCGGGCCAAGGAGTTCTACACCGGGAAGCTCGGCCTGGAAGTCCGCACCGACATGACAATGGGCGACGGCGGGATGCGCTGGCTGACCGTCGGGGCCAAGGACCAGCCTGACCTGGAGATCACGCTGATGGTCCCGGGCGCGCCGGCGCTCGACCCGGAATCGGCCGAAGCGCTGAAGAAACTCGTCGCGAAGGGAGTGCTGGGAGCCGGGGTTTTCGGGACCGACGACATCCACGCCGACTACAAAGCCCTGAAGGCGCGCGGCGTCGAGTTCGTGCAGGAGCCGCAAGAACGTCCCTACGGCACTGAGGCCATCTTCCGCGACGATTCCGGCAACTGGTTCTCCTTCACCCAGCGCCGGGAAAACCTCGATCTGGACAAAGATTGGAGCTGTTGACGGACCGGTGCCGCGGCCGGACCGGCAGAATTTCAGCGGGACCGCGGCGGCTCCCTCGGCAGGTCATCGCGAAATGCCGAGCGGGGGCGGGGCCGGGAATTCGGCACCGTCGCGGTGCTTCGCTCGCCCGGTCGTCAGAAGCGCCGAGCAGACCAGCCCGGAACGATCTCGGCAAGGCCTCCGCGGCTCCCCTCCACATCGCCGGAAAAGCCAACGGAAGCAAGAACAGCAGAGCTCGGCGCCATCGCGGCACTCCCCCGCCAGGCCATCAGCGGCGCCGAGCAGGCTGGGCCGGAAAGACCTCGGCACCACCGCCGCGCATCCCCGCAGAATCACGAAAATCGAGCAGCTCAGCAACGCCCAACAGACCAGGCCGAAAAGGACCTCCGCACCACCGCCGCGCATCCCCGCAGAATCACGAAAGCCGAGCAGCTCAGCAACGCCCAACAGACCAGGCCGAAAAGGACCTCCACACCACCGCCGCGCACCCCCGCAGAATCACGAAAGCCGAGCAGCTCAGCAACGCCCAACAGACCAGGCCGAAAAGGACCTCCACACCACCGCCGCGCACCCCCGCAGAACCACGAAAGCCGAGCAGCACGGAAACAGGAGGTCAAGCACTGCGCCGCGAAGCGCGCTCGAATCGCAGCACCCCGTCGTCGACTCGGCTCAGCCGGAGGTCGGCCGCGTCCAGTACGTAGTTTTGCCGCATCAGCCAGGGGCGGCGGTTGCCTTGACGGGGCAGGACTGAGGCGGCGCGCGTCAGGTAGCCCGATGTCAGGTCCATGATCGGTCGCCGCGTCGCTTCCGGGATTGCGGGAGGGAGGGGCACGCACGCATCGAACCCGTTGCGGGAAAGGTGGTTCAGCAAGCGGCACACATAGCGGGAGACGAGATCGGACCGCAGTGTCCAGGACGCGTTCACATAACCGAGGCACCACGCGAAGTTCGGCACCCCGCCTAGCATCATTCCCTTGTACACCAGCTGTTCCGAAGGCTCGATCGCCGCACCGTCCACGCTCAGGTCGATTCCGCCGAACGCGATCACCCGCAGGCCGGTCGCGGTGACGATCACGTCCGCGGGCAGTCGCGCGCCTGATTCCAGAGTGATGCCTTCGGGGGTGAAGCGATCGATCCGGTCGGTGACGATGTCCGCTTTTCCGCTGCGGAGCGCTTGGAAGAAGTCCGCACCGGGGGTCAGGCAGAGCCGCTGGTCCCAGGGTTGGTAGCGGGGCGAGAAATGGGGATCTACCGGAATTGAAGGAGGCAATTGCTGAGCGGCCGCATCCCGCAAGAAGGCTGCCGCGCGCTCGGGCTGCCGCCGGGAGAACTGGTAGAGCAGCGTCGTCACCAGGACGTTCTTTGCCCGTACGACGTGGTAGGCGAGTCGCGAAGGGAGATATTTCCGCAGGCGGCGGGCGAGTGAGTCCGTCCAGGGCCGAGAGAGGACGTAGCTTGGCGAGCGTTGCAGCATGGTCACGGACTCCGCGCGCGAAGCCAGTTCCGGCACCAAGGTCACGGCGGTGGCGCCGCTGCCGATGACGACGACTCGTTTGCCGGAGAGGTTCAGGTCCTCCGGCCAGAACTGTGGATGCACGATCTCGCCGCGGAACGCGTCGCGGCCCGGGAAATCGACGACGTGGCCGTTTTCGTAGCTGTAGTAGCCGCTGCAGAGGTACAAGAAAGAGCAGGTAAACACGAGAAGCTCGCCGTCGCGGGAGACCTCCACCGTCCAGCGGGCCGAGGCTGACGACCAGGACGCCCGAACTACCCGGTGGCCGAACCGGATGTGCTGGGAAATCCCGTAGTGCGCGGCGGTCTCCCGGATGTACTCCAGGATTTCCGCGCCGGACGCGATCGCCTGTTCCTTGCGCCACGGGCGGAACGGGTAGCCGAGCGTGAACATGTCCGAGTCGGAGCGCACGCCGGGGTACCGGAAGAGATCCCAGGTTCCGCCGATCGTGTCGCGCGCTTCGAGGATGGCGTACGTCCGGCCCGGCGCCTGCTGCTGCAGCCGGCACGCCGCGCCGATGCCGGACAGTCCGGCTCCGACGACCAGGACATCGAAATGCGCCACAGTTCCTCCCCGCTCGGTACAGCTCCGCCCACTTTACGGCCGAGGCCGACTCAAGTGGGGCCCCGCCGGGCCAGGCCGGGAACCACCGGCCCGGCGGGGAAAACCGTGCTCACCGCAGGGGAACGATCTTGGTGGCGCCGAAGGTGTCCTTGAGCGGAACCTCCACGGTGCGCCGCCGCACCGTCACGCGGACGCTGTCCTGCAGCTGCGTCGGGTCGGAAACAGCGAGACTGTCCCTGCCGAGCGCCACCGAAGCGGGTCCTGAGACGGATACTTCGTCCACGGTACCCGCACTGTAGAAGTTTGCGAGCAGTGTGTTATCCCACAGCCGCAAGGCCTGGACAGCGGCCGTATTCGCCCGAACGCGCCACGAGAGCATCGAAGCGACAGTCCCCACCACCGAAGCGCCGGGCAGAACCGCGTACGCGTACTTCGCATCCACCGGCTTCGCGCCGTGCTCGATCACCAGTTTCTGGTACCGCCGCGTGTTCGGCGTCGTGGTGCCCTTCGTGTTGGCACCGGTGTCGACGTCGCGCCACGCGCCGACCCGGTCTTCGCGCAGTGCGGTGACCTCGGCATTGTCGAGCAGGACGTACCCGCCGACGTGGTCGAGGTGCAGCCAGCGCGGCCGGTGCAACGCAGCCGAATCGCCGACCACGCGGGCGTCGGCCCGCAGCGTGCCGCGTCCGTTTTCGCCGAGGTTGCGGTTTTCGATCGTCGTCCGGACCGCTTGCCCGGACATGTCGGTGATCCCCGCGCCGAGGCAGACGATGCCCGCCGGAGTGAAGAACCAGGACTTCTTCGCGGACAAAGAACCGTCTTCGGAGACGAAATCCATCGCGTACGCGCCGTGCCCGGCGTCCCAGCGCACGCCGCCGACGTGCGCTTTCGTCGTCAACGGCGTCGCGGCCAGCGGTCCCGGCGGACCGGCCTTCGCGGTGGTGCCGGGCAGCAGCGACGGATCGACGGTCGGCCAATAGGCGTCCGAGTAGTGGCCTTTCGCGTGGGGAAGGAACAGATACAGCACCCCGTCGCCGACGTGCCAGCCGTGCAGGTTCATCCCGTTGATCGACTCGTAGCGCGAGATCCGCATGGAGCCGACGCCGAGCGACGCGGACCATCCCTCGGTCACGTGCACCATCCGGTCCTGCTGCCCGAAAATCCGGTGAGTCGCGACGATCGGCGTGGGCCGAACGGGTCCGGCGAGCATGTCCTGGGCGAACTCGATGCCCGGCGTCGCGACGAGATCCGGGCCCGGCGCGAACCGTTCGGGATCGGGGATTTCCAGGAACGGCGCGTACGTCCCTTCTTTGATCCATTTGGCGGCGAGGCCGGACAGTTCCGTCTTCACGGTTCCGGTCGCCGAGCGGGCGAGAACCAAAGTCGCGACGGTCAGCTGATGTCCGATGTCGTGCGCGGTTTCGCCCTGGCGCGACAGCATCCGCCCGCGCACCGGCTCCATCAGCGCGCCCGCGTAGACGAACGGCGCGAACGTGTCGCCGACCAGCGCGTACACCTTTTGCTTCAGGTCGTCCGGCAGCGCGTACTCGGTGCCTTCGGTGACGTGGATCGTCCCGGCGAGCGCGGTCAGCAGGACGATGCCGTAGTGCCCGGGGTACGGGATGGTGTCGTGCTGGATGAACGAACCGTCGGCGTGGAAACCGTCGCCCGCCGCGCGATTGAGCTTCGCCAGGACGCTCGCTGCTCCCCCGCCGGCGACGTCGGTGATCGCGTCGATGCCGGTGCGGATCCACGCGGTGTCGCCGGTCAGCGCGCCGGACACGATCGAGATCAGCGCCTTGTCCGCCCGGTTCGCGCCGGTTTCGACGACCTTCGGGTTGTTCGCGCGCAGGTTCGGGTTGCCGACGAACCGCTTGATCGGGCTGACATATCGCGCCGACTCTTCAGCGGTCAGCTGGTCGGCGACCGTGACGAGCGTGTGCAGCAGGTAGTACGGCACCCCGATTTCGTAGGTGTACCAGTTCCCGATCTCGCCGACCTGCGGGTTGTACTGGCTGGCGTAAATCAGCTCCAGCGCTTTCTTGATCCCGTCGAGCACCTTCGGGTCGCCGGAAAGCGTGCTGCCCGGAGTCCCCCAGTCGACGGCGATCGCGCGCAGCCGGGCGTACATCGACGTGGTGTAGTCGCTGCCCGGTCCGAGCGGCAGGTCAGTCCACAGTGGACCGTTTCCGGACACCGTCATGCTGTCGTAGTACGACTTCGCGACCCGGCCGAGGTTCTTCAGCGCGGCCGAGCGTTCCGGCGACGGGCGGTTGATGCCGGTCTGCAGCTCGCGGTAGCCGGCCACGATGGTCTTCAACGGATCGGCGGAAGGTGCGGCGAAGGCCGGGCGCGCGGTGGCGGCCAGCGCGACCGACGCGGCGGCGATGGCACCGCCACGCAGTGCGGTTCTGCGGTTAACGGGCATGACGGTGCCTCCCAGTGGGGTTGGTTGCGAGTGGCAATCCCGGTTAGAACCGGGATCGCCACTCACGAGGGGGTCTGTTCAGCGCGCTCCGTCGACCCGGCGCGGCAGCTGCCACGGGTTCGCTTCCTGCAGGGCTTCCGGCAGCAGCGCGTCCGGGAAGCTCTGCCACGCCACCGGGCGCAGGAAGCGTTCGATCGCGGCGGTGCCGACCGAGGTCGTGGTCGGCGCGGTGGTCGCCGGGTACGGGCCGCCGTGCTGCTGCGCCCAGCTGACCGTGACGCCGGTCGGCCAGTCGTTCCACAGCAGCCGTCCGGCGAGCCGGGTGAGCGAAGGCAACAGCGGACGCACAAAGTCGGCGTCGCTCTCCTCGCCTTGGACCGTCGCGGTGAGGCCGGGTTCGAGGCTGTCCAGCACCTCCGTCAGTTCTGCCTGGTCGGAGTAGGTGACGATCAGCGACGCGGGGCCGAAGTGCTCCTCGCGAACGGCCTCGCCGCCAGCCAGGAATTCCTTCGCCGTGGTCGCCAACAGCGACGGAGTGAACGCGTCGCCGTCCTGCGCGCCTTCCACGACCGACTCGACGCCCGACACCGCGCGCAGATCCGCCAGCTTCCGCGCGAACCCGGCCGCGATGCGGTCGTTCAGCATTTCCTGCTGGGCCACCGCTTCGACGGCCTCGCGCAGCGTGTCGTCCAACCCGTGGCCCTCGGGCAGGAACAGCAGGCCCGGCTTCGTGCAGAACTGGCCCGCGCCGAGGCTGAACGACCCGGCATAGCCCTTCGCCACCGCCTCGCCGCGCGCCGCGACCGCACCCGGCGTGACGACGACCGGGTTGACGCTGCCCAGCTCGCCGTAGAACGGAATCGGCGTCGGCCGCGACACCGCGATGTCGAACAGCGCGCGCCCGCCCGGAACGGAACCGGTGAACGCGGCGGCGGAAATCCGCGGGTCCTTGAGCGCAGTGACGCCCTGCTCGACCCCGTGGATGACCGCGAACGCACCCTCCGGCGCACCCGCCTCCGTCAGCGCCCGCGCGACGATCTCGCCGGTCCGCGTCGAAAGCTCTTCGTGGCCCGGGTGCGCCTTGAGCACCACCGGACAGCCGGACGCCAGCGCCGATGCCGTGTCGCCGCCCGCGACGCTGAACGCGAACGGGAAGTTGCTCGCGGCGAACACGAGCACCGGCCCGATCGGCACGAGCACCCGGCGCAGGTCCGGCCGGGCGCCCATCGGCCAGGCCGGGTCGGCGTGGTCGACGGTCGCGCCCAGGAATTCGCCGTCCCGCAGCACTTCGCCGAACAGCCGGAGCTGGAACGTCGTGCGCGCCAGCTCGCCCTTCAACCGCGGCGCGGCCGGGAGGCGGGTTTCCTGATGCGCCAACGGGATCAGCTCGTCGGCGGCCGCGTCGAGCGCGTCCGCGGCGGCGGCCAGCCAGCGTGCCCGCTCGGCAGGCGTGCTCTCGGCGAACGGCCGGGCGGCTGCCGCAGCGGCGGCCAAGACGCTTTCCAGTTCCGTGGCGGAAGTTTCGCGGCTCAATGGATCTCCTCGTCAAACAGGTTTCAGGACGCCGGGTGCGCGGCAACGGCGGGGTGCCACTCGGCACGGTCAGCCGGAGCGCTTGCCGCGAACAGCCGGGTGGCTGCCGTCGCGCGTTTCCGTTCCGGGGCGGGAATTTCGCGGCTCACAGCATCTCCTCGTCGAACAGATTCAGGACGCCAAGTGCGCGGCAACGACCAGCCACTCGGCCCAGCGGCTCCCCCAGCCAACGCATCTCCCACCCCGGAGCGGAAGCTTCGCGACTCAACGTATCTCCTCATCGACCAGCTTCACGACGCCGGATGCCCAGCAGCAGCCAGCCACTCGGCTGGCTGCTGCCAGCACGCTTTCCCATTCCGGTGCGGAAGCTTCGCCGTTCAACAGATCTCCTCGTCAAACAGCTTCACGACGCCAAGCTCGCGGCAACGGCCAGCCACCCGTCTCGGGGACTGCCGCAACCAGCACACCTTCCCAGGGCAAAAGCTTCACGACTCAACCCATCACCCCACCACCCAAGCCTCACGACACCGAGTGCGCGGCAGCCGTAGCGGCATGCAGATCCGGCCAGCGCGCAGGTCCGGCCAGGCCCAGGTGGTACAAGTGCAGCTCGCTAGCACCAGCCTTGGCCAACTCGAGCACGTACGCCTCGATGTCCGGCACCGCGCTCGCCGCGACCGCGGTGATGTAGCTGCCGATCGCGACCCGTTCCGGCAGTGCCTTCCGAGCAGCGGCAACCGCGTCGACGCTTGCCTGGCCGGGGGCCCAGTTCTGCAGCACCACCGTCTCGGCGTCGTCGGCGGCTGTCGGGGTCAGGCCGGGCAGTGCGCCGGTGACCCACGGGTCCAGTGCGCCGTGCAGCACGATCCGCGTACCTGGCCCCAGCACGGCCAGAACCGCGGCGCGCAGTGCATCGGTCGACTGCTGCCGTCCGGAGAGCAATACTTTCTTCAACTCAGCCGGAAGTCTATCCTCTGCCACCGACAAATCCGCGGTAGCGATCAGCCGCTGCACCTCGGCGCGCAAAGTTTCCCGGACGTCCGACGGGTCGAGGCCGGTCCAGCCCTCCGCGCAGGCGTCGCAGCAGCAGATCGACAAAAGCCGCGCGGTGGCGGGAGCCCATACGCCGTCGGTCTTCTCGTGCTGGTGCTGGTGCACGCCGCCGAGCGGGCCGCACGCCTCCAGCAGAACCGACGAAAGATCAAGTCCTGCAACGGATTCGGCGGTCAACACAGCCGCATACTCGCGTACGACGGGCTGCGCCGGGCACAACGCCCACGGGTACGTCTCACCAAAGCAGTTGCGCACGGCGTACTGCGGGAATTCGGTGCCCAGCTGCGAGTTATGCGTGAGCACAATCCACGCGGCAGCCGGGATTCCAGCCTCATTGAGCCGTCGGACCGCATCGCCGCCGCTGTCTTCCGAGGAGACCCAGTCCGGCGTGGCGGGGACGAGATCCGACCACGCCTCAGGGCGCACCGGTCGGTAGAGCGCGGCCGTCCGCGCGACTACCGAAGTCTGCTCCGTCGACCAAGGTGTCGCGGCCCGGGCGCTGTGGTAGGCCAAGGCCACCGCGACCTCGTCCACTCCGAGGTCCCGCACTCGCTCGGCGAACGCGGTGTCGCCGAGCACGTCCCACGGATACGCGTATCCGGTCACCTTCACCGGTTCACCACCTCCCCGTGTTCGGTTCGAAGCCGGGCTGGTACTTGCGCATGTACGTCACATCGTCCCGTTTGGTCAGTCCACATCGGACATAGTCCTCGTGCGCCCTGGCGAGCGCGTCCTGGTCCAGCGTGATCCCGAGCCCGGGACGGTCCGGCACGGCCACCGCTCCCTCGACAAAAGTCAGCACGCCTGGTTCGATCACGTCGGCAGTCTTCCACGGCCAGTGCGTGTCGCAGGCATACGTCAGATGCGGAGTCGCCGCCGCGACGTGGACCATCGCGGCGAGGCTGATGCCGAGGTGGCTGTTGGAGTGCATGGACAGCCCGACGCCGAAGCTCTCGCAGGCCACCGACAGCGCCTGGGTGTCGCGCATTCCGCCCCAGAAGTGGTGGTCGGACAGGAGAACGCCGATCGCGCGCGCCCGGAACGCGGGTTCCAGGTCGCCGAAGTTCACCACGCACATGTTGGTGGCCAACGGCATGCTCGCCTCGCGCGCAACCTCCGCCATGCCCTCGATACCTGGTGTCGGGTCTTCGAGGTACTCCAGCACGCCGTCGAGTTCGGCGGCCACGCGGACACTCGTCGAGGGCGTCCACGCCGCGTTCGGGTCGATGCGCAGCGGATGCCCGGGGAACGCCGAGGCGAGCGCGCGAATGCCCTCGATCTCTTGTTCCGGCGCGAAAACCCCGCCCTTGAGCTTGATGGAGCGGAACCCGTACTCGTCGACCATTCGCTGCGCCGAGCCGACCAGTGCTTCCGGTGTGAGGATGTCGCCCCAACTGTCCTCGTCCGCGCCGATGTGCGCGCCGTACTTGTAGAACAGGTACGCGGAGAAGTCGACGGCATCGCGGGCCTTGCCGCCGAGCAGGTCGACGACGGGACGGCCGAGGAACTGTCCTTGCGCGTCCAGGCAGGCGACCTCGAACAGCGAGTACACGCTGGCGATCGTCTTGCGGATGGAGAATCCGCCGATCAGGCCGTGCTCGTCGGTCAGCACGGTCCCGGCCAGCGCACGCGCGATGATCCGCTTCAAGCCCGGCAGGTCGAAAATGTCGTGTCCGGCCAGGTCCGGCAGCACCTTGCGCACCTCGCCGAGGAACGCCTCGTCGCCGTACGACTCGCCGAGGCCGACAACGCCGTCGTCGCACACCACTTGGACCACGCTGCGCAACGCGTACGGCTCGTGCGCACCCATCACGTTGAGCAGCGGTGCGTCCGCGAAGGCGACCGGGGTCAGCACCACGTCCCGGATCTTCATCAGAGGCCTTTCAGCACGGCGAAACCGTTCTCGACGACCTTGCCCAGCCGGTCGATCTGCTCGGCGGTCGGCTCGATCAGCGGCGGCCGGACGGTGCCGACCTTGTCGCCGCGCAGCCGGGCGGCGGCCTTCACCAGCGACACCGCGAAGCCGGGCGTCTCGTCGCGCAAGGCCACCAGCGGCAGGTAGAACCCGGCGAGCAGCGCGTCCATCGTCGCGTTGTCGTCCTCCGCGAGCGCGCGGTGGAAGCGGTGCGCGATCTCCGGCGCGAAGCAGTGCACCGCCGAGGAGTAGCGCGCGACGCCGACTGCCGCGTACGCCTTCGCCGACACCTCGGCGGTCGGCAAACCGTTGAAGAACAAGAAGTCCGCGGAACGCTGCGTGCCGAGCGCGCGGATCGTGGTGACGATCCGGGTCATCGCTTCGACGTCGCCGTAACCGTCCTTGAGCCCGACCACCGACGGGATGTCCAGCAGCTTCGCGGCGGCCGGCGCGGTGAAAACCCCGGTGCTGCGGTGGTAGACGATCACCGGCACCGAGGTGTCGCCGACCGCGTAGCGCACGTAGTCGACCAGCCCCTCCTGCGGCCCAGTGACCAGGTACGGTGGAAGCAGCAGCACGCCGTCGGCGTTGCCCGCCTGCGCCGCCGCGACGCCCGCGCGCGCAGTGGCCGCGCCGCCGCCCGCGCCGACCCACACCGGCACCCGCCCAGCAGCGACCTCGCGCGCCTTCGCCAGCAGCGCGGCGACCTCGTCGACCGACAGCGAGCTGAACTCCCCGGTGCCGCACGCGACGAACAGCGCGCCCGCACCGGCGGCGATGTGGCTCTCCACGTTCTCCGCGAACCCGTCGAGGTTGAGCTCGAGGTCTTCGGTGAAGGGGGTCAGCGGGAACGCCAGCAAGCCGTCCAGCTCGATTGCGGTCTGTGCCATCAGTTTCTGCTCCAATGTTCACATTCTTGAATGGAGTCTGTTATCGTGACTATGTTCACCCACAAGAACGCTGTTCGGGACGCTAATATGGCCGGACTCACAAGTCAACGGCCCGGTTGGAGGACGCGCATGGCGCAGAAGACGGACCCCGCCACCGCTCCCGCGGAGTCCGCGGGCGTGAAGTCGGCGCGGCGCGCCATCGACCTGATCGAGACGTTCGCCGCGAACGACGTGTGGCTGTCGCTGTCTGATCTCCATGCGCGCACCGGATTCCCTCGCTCCAGTCTGCACGGTTTGCTGCGCACTCTGCTGGACGCGGGCTGGCTGGAGGCCGACGCGAACTCCGCGCGCTACCGGCTCGGCGTGCGCGCGCTGATCTGCGGCACCGCCTACCTCGACCGCGACGCGATCGTCCCCTACGCCACCGAAGCGCTGGAGCGCATCCGCGAGAAAACCGGTTTCACCGCGCATTTCGCGCGCCGCAACCGGACCGAGGTCGTCTACCTGGAGACGCGCGAGTCGCAGCACTCCACGCACCTCATCTCGCGCGTCGGCCGCACGCTGCCCGCGCACGCGACCGCGCTGGGCAAGGCCTTGCTCGCCGAGCTGACCCACGAAGAGGTCGAGGCGCTCATGCCCGAGGAACTGGTCGCGCTCACCCCGAACACCATCACCACGCTCGACGCGCTGCACGCCGACCTCGCGCGGACCCGGGAACGCGGGTACGCCGCCGAAATCGAAGAGGGCACCCTCGGCGTGCGCTGCGTGGCCGCGGTGATCCCGTACCGCATTCCCGGCACCGACGCGATGAGCTGCTCGATGCCGCTGGGCAAGGTCACCGACGCCGACGTCGAGCGCGTCGGCGAACTGCTGGCCGAGACCACCGCCGAGCTCGGCCAGCAGCTGCGCCGCGCCGGAATCCGCTGACCGCCGCCACCGTGTCGCCCGCCCGCGGGCTTTCGTGAGAGGAAATCCATGCCAGACCAGCGTGTGCTGATCACCGGATCGGCCGGCGTCGTCGGCACCCTGATGCGGCCGCGGCTGCGCCGGGAAGGCCGGGTGCTGCGGCTGCTCGACCTCGCCGAGCAGCCCGCCGCCAAGGACGGCGAAGCGGTCGAGATCGTGACCGGCTCGGTCACCGACCCCGAAGCGATGGCCGCGGCCTGCGCGGGCGCGGACGCGTTGATCCACCTCGGCGGGCTCAGCCGCGAAGCGTCGTGGGACGCGACGCTCGACGTCAACATCAACGGCACGCACACCGTCCTCGAAGCCGCGCGAGAAGCCGGGATCCGCCGGGTCGTGCTCGCGTCGAGCAACCACGCCGTCGGCTTCCGCCGGAACGCCGACGCGGGCGAGAATGGCCTGCCCGCCGACTCCAGCACCCGGCCGGACACTTATTACGGCGTAAGCAAAGCCGCCATCGAAGCGCTGGGCAGCCTGTACGCGTCGCGGTTCGACATGGACGTCATCGTCATCCGGATCGGCTCGTGCTTCGAGACCCCGTTGCCGCTCGGCATCCGCGGCCTGACCAGCTGGTTGTCGCCGGACGACGGGGCGCGGCTGTTCGAGGCTTGCTTGAGCGCGCCGTCGCCGGGCTACCGGATGATCTGGGGCGTCTCGGACAACACCCGCCGGGTCTACTCGCTCGCCGAGGCGGAGGCGCTGGGCTACAAGTCCCACGACAACGCCGAGGTCTACGCCGACCAGTTGGCGGACAAGCCCGCGCCGACCGGGGCGGCCGCCGAGTACATCGGCGGGCCGTTCTGCACCGCGCCGCTGGGCGTGTTCAACCCGCTCTGAGAGGTACCCTCGCCCACGGGGACCCTCGAAGAGGAGGAAGCCGTGGGCGAGCTCGGGCCTGCCGACACGAACGGCATCCTTTCCCTGCCGTGGATCCGCCCGGAACGCACGAGCGCGGGTCTCGGCTGGGACCGGATCTACCTGTCCAAACAGCGCGAACGGCCGTATCGCGCGGAGTTCGGGCCCGCTCGCACGCACCAGCTGATCCTGCACCTCGCCGGTCCCGTCACCGTTCGCCGCGGTGTTGGGTCCCCTGGCGAGCGCAGTCGGCGGATCCCGGCGGGCGGGCTCTTTCTCCAGCCGTCGCACCAGGAACTGTCGGTGGAGCTCGGCGGCGAGCTGGACACGCTGCACGTGTACCTGCCGGATTCGGCGGTGCAGGAGGCCGCCGGATCGGACTCCCCGGTCCGGCTGGCCGACGAACTCGGCAGCGTCGACCCGCTGCTCGAACAGCTGGTTCTCGCGCTCGACGGCGTCGTGCGGGAGTGGGAGCCGGGCGCTCGCGCGTACGCGGATCAGCTCGGTGCGCTTGTCGCCGCGCAGCTCGCGCGTCAGCACCGGTCTGGGCGGAGCGTTCCCACAGCGACACGATCGGTCGAGGCACTGACGGACCGCCAGTTCGCCCAGGTGCGCGAGCTGATGGACGAACGCCTGGCCGAACCGCTCGGGCTGGCTGAGCTGGCCGCGGCGGCCGGGCTGAGCGTCAGCCGGTTCGCTCGCCGCTTCAAGGCGCGCACCGGGCTGCCTCCGCACCGGTACCTGTTGCGGCTGCGCGTGGATCAGGCTGGGTTACTGCTGCGCACCGGCACCGAACCCATCGCCGACATCGCTGTGCGCTGCGGTTTCTCCCACCAGGAACACCTCACCCGAGTGCTGCGCGCCCACCTGGGCACCACACCCGCCGCGCTTCGCCGGGACGGCTGACGCGCGCGTTTCGTGCAGCCCGCTCAGCACGTCTGTGCAGGCGCGGGGTCGTCGCCACCCGGATACTCGACGTACCCGCGTGGAAGGACCGTCGATGTTCACCTACACCGCCAACCCGGCCCGGGTCGTGTTCGGCAGCGGCACTCTCGCCGTCGTCCCCGACGAGGTGCGGCGGCTCGAGGCCAGCCGGGTGCTGCTGGTGGCCGGAAAGTCTGCCGCGACGGCGGCCGATCAAACGGCTCAGGCACTTGGCCCGCTGCTCGCCGCCCGCTTCGGCGAGCCCACCATGCACACACCGGTCGAGGTCACCGAACGCGCGCTCGCGCTGGCCACCGAACATTCGGTGGACTGCGTCGTCGCGATCGGCGGCGGGTCGGCGACCGGGCTGGCCAAGGCGCTCGCGCTGCGCACCGACATCCCGCAGATCGTCGTGCCGACCACCTACGCCGGGTCCGAGATGACGCCGGTGGTCGGCCAGACCGAGAACGGCCGCAAGACCACCCAGTCGTCGCCCAAGGTGCTGCCCGAGGTGGTCGTCTACGACGTGGACCTCACCCTCGGCCTGCCCGTGCCGACCTCGCTGACCAGCGGTGTCAACGCGATGGCGCACGCGGTCGAGGCGCTCTATTCGGCGCAGGCCAACCCGATCGTCGACCAGTTCGCGTTGGAAGCGATCCGGTTGCTCGCCGCCGCGCTGCCGCGGATCGCCGCCGATCCGTCCGATGTGGACGCTCGGACCGACGCGTTGCGCGCCGCGTGGCTGGCCGGTTCGTGCCTGGGTTCGGTCGGGATGGGCTTGCACCACAAGCTGTGTCACACCCTCGGCGGCAGTTTCGGTTTGCCGCACGCGGAAACGCACACGATCGTCCTTCCGTACGCCATGGCGTACAACGCGCCGAACGCTGTCGACGCGATGCAGCGGATCGCCGAAGCGCTCGGTGCGCCCGACGCCCCGACGGCGGTGTTCGACCTGATCGCCAGCCTGCCGGTACCGCATTCGCTGGCCGAAATCGGCCTGGCCGAAGGAGATCTCGCCAAGGCCGCCGAGCTGGCCACCGCCGCGCCATACCCGAATCCACGCGAACTCACCCGGGACGGCATCGAAGATTTGCTGCGACACGCGTGGTCTGGCGCCCGTCCGGCACCCGCTGAAGGCACACCCCCGGATCTGCGCGGGCTCACCCAGGAGGTCGTGGACAGTTTCGCCAGCACGCCGGATCCAAGGCTGCGCGAACTGCTGTCCGAGCTGGTCCGCACGCTGCATTCCTATGTCGTGCGCACCGATCTCACGCAGGAGGAATGGGAGTACGCGATCGGCTTCCTCACCCGCACCGGGCAGATCAGTTCGGACACGCGCCAGGAGTTCATTCTGCTGTCGGACACCCTCGGCGTCTCGAGCGTGGTCGACGTGCTCACGAACTCGCGCACGCCGGACACCACGCCGTCGGCGGTGCTGGGTCCGTTCTACGTCGAGGGCCCGCCGGAAACCGAGCAGGGCGCGGATCTCGCCGAAGGACTGCCCGGAACTCCGCTGTGGACGGATGTCCAGGTGACCGAACCGGACGGAACCCCGGTGCCGGACGCGGTCGTGGACGTCTGGCAGTCCAATGAGGACGGTTTCTACGACGTCCAGCTGCCCGATCTCGACGGTCCGGTGCTGCGCGCCCGGTTCCGCACCGACGCCGAGGGCAGGTTGCGGTTCTGGACGATCGTGCCGTCGGCGTATCCGATTCCGGACGACGGACCGGTCGGCCAGATGCTCACCGCCGTCGAGCGCCATCCGTTCCGCGCGCCGCACGTGCACTTCATGATCGCCAAACCCGGCTATCGCACGCTCGTGACCCAGCTGTTCGTCCGCGGCGGCGAGTACCTCGATTCGGACACTGTGTTCGGCGTGAAAGACGGCCTGATCGTCGACTTCGCCGAGCAGACCGGCCCCGCGCCGGACGGGCGCGAACCCTGGCGCCGTCTCGATTTCACCTTCCGCATCTCCCCGGAGACCAGCCATGACCAGTTATGACACCGATGTCCTCGTGGTCGGCAGCGGCCCGGCGGGCGGTTCCGCCGCGCTGCTGCTCGCGACCTACGGCGTCCGCACCGTGCTCGCGACCAAATACGGCTGGACGGCGCACACGCCCCGCGCGCACATCACCAACCAGCGCACGATGGAGGTCCTGCGCGACCTCGGACTCGAAGACCAGGCGCTCGCGCAGGGCACTCCCCCGGAGCTGATGGGCGACACCGTGCTGTGCACGTCGCTCGCCGGGGAAGAGATCGGCCGGATCGCCAGCTGGGGCACCGCCGATCGCTCCGCGACCGAATACGCGTCGGCGAGCCCGTGCCACATGATCGACCTGCCCCAGACTTATCTGGAACCGATCCTGGTCACGAACGCCGCCGCGCGCGGAGCGAAACTGCGACTGGACACGGAATTCCTCGACTTCACCCAGGACGCCGACGGCGTGACCGCGCGCTTGCTGGACCGGGTTCGCGGCGACGAGTTCACCCTGCGCGCCCGCTATCTGATCGGCGCGGACGGCGCCCGCAGCCGCGTCGCCGAGCAGGCCGGGCTGCCCATCGACGGCCAGTCCGGCAAGGCCGGCAGCATGAACATCACCTTCACCGCGGACCTTTCCGAGTACGTCGCCCACCGGCCGAGCGTGCTGTACTGGGTGATGCGGCCGGGCGCGCACCTCGGCGGCATCGGAATGGGCTTAGTGCGGATGGTGCGGCCGTGGAACGAATGGCTGCTGACCTGGGGTTACGACATCGCGCAGCCACCGCCCGAAGTGGACGGTGCGGAGGCGACACGGATCGTGCGGGATCTCGTCGGCGATCCGGACCTGCCGGTGGAGATCACGTCGACTTCACTGTGGACGGTCAACCACAGCTACGCCACGCAGTACTCGTCCGGCCGCGTTTTCTGCGCGGGAGACGCGGTGCACCGGCATCCGCCGTCCAACGGGCTCGGGTCCAATACCTCGGTGCAGGACGCGTACAACCTGGCGTGGAAGCTCGCGATGGTCGTCCGCGGCGAGGCTGGCGAAGGACTCCTCGACAGTTACAGCGCCGAGCGAGCGCCGGTCGGGAAGCAGATTGTGGACCGGGCGAACCTCAGCCGGGATCAGTTCGGGCCGATCTTCGCCGCGCTCGGCGTCGACGGGGACACTGATTCGGATGCCATCACGGCTGGTCTCGCTGCCTGCACCGCCTCCACTGAGGACGGAGCGCTGCGGCGGAAGCGGTTGCAGGAAGCAATTGAACTGAAGAACTACGAGTTCAACGCGCACGGCGTGGAGATGGATCAGCGGTACGTCTCTTCGGCAGTCATCCCGGATGGCGCCGAGATTGAGGCGGTAAGGGATCCTGAGCTGTACCACCGGCCCACGACCACACCGGGTGCCAAACTGCCGCACGTCTGGCTCGTCGGGCCCGACGGTCGTCGAGTGTCCACATTGGATCTAGTCGGCCGCGGCCGGTGGACTGTCCTCACTGGACTCACCGGCGGCGCCTGGCGCGACGCCGCCGCGAAAGCCGATGCGGACCTCGGGCTGGGCTTAAGGGTCGTGACCGTCGGTTCATCCGAGGCCCGCGATTCCTATGGAGACTGGGCGCGCATCAGCGGTATCGAGGAAGACGGCTGCCTCCTCATCCGGCCGGACGGCTACATCGCTTGGCGGCACTCCGCCGCCGGAACAGGGCTGCTGGAAGCACTTCGCAGTCTCCTCGACCGCTAGCTCACGGCATCCCCCACGGATCGCTCGCCCCGCCCGGCGCGACTGGCCGGACCGTGAAGTCCGGCCGGTCGCCGCGGCGATACACATACGCGTCCTGACCGCGTCCCAGATCGACCTGCACATCACCGTTCGCCAACCGCCGCCAGCGTCGCGGACGGCCATGAGCATCCGTCACCGTCAACTCACCCTCGATCCCAGGCCGCAGCACACAAGGCGCACCGGCCTCGCTGTGCACTTTGAGCCAGCGCGTTTTCCCGCCTTCACGCGATGCGCTGAGCAGGAACGCGCCTTCGGTCCGGAAGTCGCGCAGCGCGATGTCGCCCCACGCGTCCGGGACCGCCGGGAACAGCCGGATGACGCCGCCCCAGCTCTGCACCAGCATGTCCTGCATGGATTTCGCCGCTGACAACGGCGTTTCGATGACCGGGCCGGATTCCTTGTACATGGTGTTCGGCTGGATATAACGCTTCTGGAGTTCGCCGAGGTAATACGCGGCCTTCTCGCCACGAAGCATCTGCGCGGAGATCGACGCGGCACCGGTGAACGTGTAGCCCTGCAACGCGCCCTCGAAGCCGACCCAATGGTTGAGCGACGTTTCGATGATCTTGCGGTGTTCCGGTTGTTCCCAGGTGATCTCGTACAGCGGATAGATCTGCAGCAGATGCGAGTAATGCCGGTGCGATTTCGCGAACGGGACGCCCGCGCCGATCATGTAGCCGTTCTCGTCGGCCGGATAGTCGGTGAGCGTCGCCAGGACCTGTTGCCACTTCCCCGCCAGCGGATCGGCGATGCGCAATTCGCGCGAGGTGTCCAGCAATGTCTTGCAGCCCCAGCGGATCAGGGCGAGGTCGTAGTTGGTGTCCGGTGCGTTCACACCGTACTCGGGCGAGAAGGTCGCCGGGAGATGCAGACGTCCGTCCGAGCCTGGAGCCAGGAAGTGGAGATAATAGTTGATTGCCTTGCGCAGCAACGGGAACAGCGTGTCGCGCAGCAGCCGGCGGTCCATGGTGTGCCGGCAGGTCAGCCAGACGTTGTGCAGCGCCCAGGTGAGGTTGCCGACCTCGGGCGTCGGGGTGTCCTGGCCGGGAATGCCGACCGGATAACCGCTGGTCGAGTCAGCGAGCCCGTTGAGCAGCGTCATGTCCGTGGTACGCGGGATGCCCGCGGAATCGGCCTGGTACGGCTTGGCGACCTGGCTGGTCAGGCGGTCCCGGTACTTGCCGAGCGCGTAGCTGACCGCGTCGAGTTCGAGGTGGTTGGAGCCCTGGATGAGCCAGTATTCCAGCTGCACGTTGAGGTTCCACCAGGTCGCGGGCCACGGCGTGTTTTCCAGCCACGGGCCGGAAGTCGCCATCACCGGCGCTTCCCTCCGCGCGGCTGACGCGACTTTGTACAGCTGGATCCAGTAGAAACTCTGCAGCCGAGTGTCCGGAATGGACAGGAAGCTGCGCCGGTAGTAGTCGTGCCACCAGCGGCGGTGATCCCAGGTCAGCACCTCCAGCGCGGTCGCCCGCCGCACCGTCTGCAATGCCCGGACCGCCGAGGTCTTCTCCGGATGCGACCACGCGACCGACGTGTACAACGTCCGCGCGCCGCCCCGGGTCACCTCCCGCCACGCCGTCACGTGCTCGCCGCCTGCCAGCAGCGGCTGTACCGCAAGATGCGCGTCACCGGCCTGCTGCAACTGGACCGGCGGATTCTCCAGATACCCGTCCGGCGGCGGCTTTTTCCACACCGGATCAGCTCGCGGGCTGATCGCCTTCGCCGGATGGAACACCCATTGGAACCCGCGTTCGCCTTCCGAGGGGCGCACTTCCACTGCCAGCAGCGACTGTCCGGTGTGGACGAGCGCGCGCAGCTCCAGGCTGCCCGCCGCCGTGGTGATGCTGCCGGTCAGCTCGGCGTTCCAGACGTCGAGCCGCCAGTCGAGACCGGTGATCGCGCCGACCGGTTCGAGCGTGAAGTACCCGATCGGCAGCCGCGCCAGGCCGAACAACGACCCGAACTGCGGCCGGTGGTCCTGCACCTGGCTGTGCTGGACGTTGAAGCGGACCGCGTTGCGACCGGGTTCGGCGTAGATGCCGGAGCCGAGGAAACCGTTGCCCAGGAACGGTCCCTCGTACCAGGTCTTCGGCATCCGCCGCCAGCGAAGGTCCGCTGTCGCCAGGAAACCCGCCCAGTCGACGCTGTCGCCGCTCATCTCCGCGGCGCTGGCCGGGGGCAGCCCGACCGCTCCGGCGGCGATTCCCGCGAGGGCTCCGCCGAGCACTGTCCGGCGCGAGATGTCCATGTCCGTCAACCTCCTGGCTGCTAGTCAGGCAAACCCCATGCCGGAACGGTGCCGAGCGAAGGAACGTCACGCGGCCCGAAGTCCGGCCGGGCACCGCGCGGGGTGACAGTGACCGTGCCGCCCCGCCGCAACTCCAGCGTGATCCTGCGCGGACCCACCGGCCGCCACGACAACCGCCTGCCCCATTCGTCGCGCACGTCGATGTCGCCGTCGATCCCGTGGTCCAGAACCAGCGGCGCACCGGCTTCACTGCGCACCCGCACGAATTCCGTCGCTCCCCGCCGCCGCGAGGCGTCCACCAGGAACGCGCCCTCGGTGCGCAGCCCGGCGATCGACGCGTCCGGCCACTTCGCCGACACCGACGGGAACGCCTTCACCACTCCCCCGGAACCCTGCAGCACCATGTCCACAACGGACTGTGCGGCGGTGATCGGGCTTTCGATAGCGAAGTTCGAACCCTCGCGGTACATCGTGTTCGCGGTCAGTTCGGTGTCCGCGACGATGTTCCGGTCGAGGAAGAACTTCAGGTACCGCAACGCTTCCTCGGGCTGGTCCATCACCGAGTTCATCGACGACGCGGCCGCGTAGCTGTAGCCGTGCCAGGCCGATTGGTCCGCCGACCAATGCCGGAAGGTGCGCGTCATGATGTCCCGGTCAGCGGGCCGCTCCCAGTTGCGCTCCCGCAGCGGGTACAGCCAGAGCAGATGCGAGAAGTGCCGGTGCGAATCGGCGAGCCGGACGCCGTCGCCGATCAGCACGCCGTCGGCCGGATCCTCGTGGTACGGAACGAGTTTCGCCGCGATCTCCCGCCACATCGGCACCCGCGGCTCGTTCAGCCGCAGGATCCGCGCGGAGTCGACCAATGTCGTCGCGGCCCAGCGGATCAACGACAGGTCATATGTGCAGTCAGTCGCGTCGGCGTACTCCGGGGAGCGTGTGAGCGGCAGGTGCAGCAGGCCGTCGGGTCCGGTGAAGAGGAAGTGCCGGTAGAAGTTGAGCGCCTTCGCGAGCGTCGGGTACAGCACATCGCGCAGCACCGACTGATCGAGGTGATGCCGGTACGCGAGCCAGACATTGTGCAAGCCCCACAACAGGTTCCCGGTCTGGTCCGTTTTGGACGTGGTCCCCGGAACGCCGACCGTCCGGACGCCGCCCGGCCGCAACCGCCAGTCCCCCGGATGCGAAAGCGCGTAGGTATCGCCATCCCGGTACGCAGGCGGCACGGACACCTCGAGATTCGGGTGGTCGCGGCGGAACGTCTCAGTCACCGCGTCCAGCTCGGGATGGTTGGTGCTGTTCACGATCGGATAGGTGACCTGGACGTTGAGGTTCCACCACACCGCCGTCCAGCTGTTGCCGACCTCCGGGAACCACGGCCCCCATTCGGCGGTCACCGGGCCGTCCTTGCGGGTCGCCGAGGCGATCTTGTAGAGCTGGATCCAGTAGAAGCGCTGGACCTGTTTGTCCGGCACCGACACGAAACTGCGCTGATGGAAGCTGTTCCACCAACGGCGGTGCCAGGCCAGCAGCAGATCCGGGTTCATCGCGAGCGTGCGATCGACCAGCGACACGGCGTCGCGGGTGTGCGTGGAACGCGGGAACGAGTACGCAACGGTCGCCGCGAACAACCGCTTCGTGCCGACTCGCTTTTCCCGCCACGCCGTCGTATACCCGCCGCCAGCGGTCAACGGCTGCGCGCAATACCCGTTGGCCTGCTCAGGTTCAGGATTCGCGGTGTACTCCGGCGGCTTGCGCACCGTGCGGGTGGTCGCCGACACGAGCGGCGCGAAGCCCCAGGCCGCGCCGGATTCGCCCGCACTCGGGTCGAGCGAGACGAGCAGGACGCCGAGATCGTTGTGCACCACCGCGGAAAACGCGACCTGGCCGCGCGTGGTGGTGATGGTGCCGCCGAGTTCAGCGTTATACAGATCGAGGGTCCAGTCGACGCCGGTGATCGCTCCCGCGAAGGTGAGCGTGATCGCGCCGATCGGCAGCCTCGACAGCCCGATTCCGGCTTCCCACTGGTTGCGCTGGTCCTGGACCTGGGTGTGGCTGAGCATGAACTTGAGCACCTGCGGCGTCGCGCCCGCGTAGGCCTGCACGCCGAGATAGCCGTTGGCGAGGAACGGCGCTTCCTGCCAGTTCTTCGGCAACCGCTGCCAGCGCATTCGGGCATCCATCGCGACGTCCCGATGCGGGCTGCTGCGCTGCGCGGCCGATCCGGGCGGCGCACCCTGCGCCCACAGCCCGCCGAAGGCCGCCGCTCCGGCTGCGATCGACACGGATCGAAGCACCGTCCGCCGCGACACCTCGACCATGAGGTCCTCCGGATTCATATTACGTTTCGCCCTCACTGGCGCGAGGTGAGCGGAATATATCCAGACAGAGCAGGCGAAAGCCAGAGTTGTTCACCCGGAAAGCCCTACAGACATCCGATGACTGGGATTTGGCGGGTGCGGGTTCAGATACCTGAAAGCCCGCTGCGGCATCGGGACCATCACCGAGCAGGATGGACCACGCGGTACCGCAGATGCGTGACGCCGCGGCCTTCGAGCCGCCGCACGGGTTCCAGTTCGACGCGGCCGAGTCCGGCCGGTTCGAACAGCCGCCGTCCCTCGCCCAGCAGCACCGGGACGAGGTGCAGTTCCAGTTCGTCGAGCTGGCCCGCTGCCAGCAGAGCCTGCGCCGCACCCGCGCCGTGGACGAGCACGGCTCGGCCTCCCGATTTGGCCCGGGCCTCGTCGGCGCACGCGTTGACGTCGGTGTAGAACCGCGCGCTGCCCGGCGGCTCGTCGGCCGGATCGACGTGGTGGGTGAGGACGTGGATCGGCACGCCGTCGTGGTGGTCGCCGTTCCATCGCTTGGCCAGCTCGAACGTGCGACGTCCGGAGACGACGGCGCCGGTGGCCGAGGCCTCGGCGTACACCTGCCCGTTGATCCCCTCGGCCATGCGGTCGTCGAGCCAGTCGAACAACCGTCCGCCGCCGCGGCCGAGTTCCTGTCCCGGGCGGTCGTCCGGCCCGGCGATGTACCCGTCGACCGACATGGACATGTACAGCCGCAGCGGTGTCCGGCTCATCGTCCCGCCCCGCTTTCGGGCCAGTCGGCGGCGGTCATGCCGTCGAGGTGCCCGGCGGGCCACTGGACGAGCTCGATCCGCCGCCCATCGGGATCGGCGAGGAACGTCGTCTTCATGCCGTGCCCGTGGTCCTGAACCGCGGTGACCGGCTCGATCCCGCGGGCGGCCAGTTCGTCGAGCTTCGCGGTCAACGACTCCACTTGCACGACGAGGTGACTCAGGTCGGTGCCGCGCTCGACCGGCTCGCCGTCGTGCACCAGCTCAAGGGTGACGAACTCGTCGCCGGGGAGCTTGAGCATGGTCAACTGCCCGATCGGCGTCTCGGGCACGGCGCCGACGACCTCGTAGCCGAGCGCCGAGTAGAACTCCAGTGACCGGGGAAGATCGGTCACCCGCAATCCGAGGTGCAGGGTCCGCATTCCGATGCCTCCTTAGCGTGCGCCTGGCCCGCTGCCAGCCGCACTCACCGGTGCGTCGATCGCACGGCACCGGATTCGACAGCCGGAGGAGAATTTCTGTTCTGCGCGCCCGGCGGCACGGACTTCAGAGCGGCGGCAGCTCCACCCGCTCCAGCCAAGCAGCGAAAAACTCCCGCAACGACCGCCCCGCATAAGACTCCGCCAGCGACACGAACTCTTCCGTCGTCACCGCGGCGTGCCGGTTCTCCACCGCCCACGCCTTCACCAGCGCGAAAAACGCCGGATCGCCGATCTCCCCGCGCAGCGCGTGCAGCGTCAGCCCGCCACGCTTGTACACCCGCTCGTCGAACATCCGCGCCACGCCGGGGTCACCGATCGTGACGTCGGCCGGCTTGGCCCGCACCCGCGCGTACCACGCCCGGGCCAGCGCTTCCGCCGGCTCGCCGCCGGACCGTTCCGACCACAGCCACTCGGTGTAGGTGGCGAAGCCTTCGTTGAGCCAAATGTGCTGCCAGTCCGCGACAGTCAGGCTGTTGCCGAACCACTGGTGCGCCAGTTCGTGCACGACGAGCCGTTCGTGGGTGCGCTTGCCGTCCACGTGGTTGGCGCCGAAGATCGCCATCCCTTGCGCTTCGATCGGGTCGTCGAGGTCGTCGTCGGTCACGACCACCACGTACTCGCCGAACGGGTACGGCCCGAACCAGTCCTCCAGTGCGTCCATCATCCGGCCCTGGCGGCCGAAGTCCCGCGCGAACGCCCGCCGCAGCCGAGGCGGCACCGCGGCTCGCTGCACGACGCCGCCCGGACGGTCTGCGGTCAGCTCAGGAACCCAGGCGCCGTCGGACAATTCGAGGTCTTCGTAGCGGCCGATCTGGACGCTCACCAGGTACGTCGAGGTCGGCTCCGGCCGTTCGAAGACCCACTTCGTGGTGCTCGCCGACTGGTAGCGCGACACGAGATTCCCCGTCGCCGCAACGAGATACGGCGACGACGTCGCGACCGCGATCCGATAGCTCGCTTTGTCCGCGGGGTGGTCGTTGCACGGGAACCACGACGGCGCGCCCACCGGCTGGCTCGCCACCAGCGCGCCGTCGGTCAGTTCGTCCCAGCCGATGTCGCCCCACCGGCTGCCGACCGGCTTCGGGTTGCCCGCGTAGCGGATCTCGACCTCGAACTCGGTCCCGGCCGGCACCGACCGCGCAGGCTTGACCTGCAGCTTCAGGCCGCGCCGCACATACTTCGCCGGTTTGCCCTCGACCAGCACGCGCGACACCCGGAACTCGCCGAAATCGAGCGTCAGCCGCGAAAGCGCCTGGGTGGCTTCACAGGTCAGCACCGCGGTCGCGGACAACCTGTTCGGACCAATGCGGTAGTCGAGATCGAGGTCGTAATGCCGGACCCGGTAGCCGCCGTTCCCGTGCGCGGGCAGGTACCCGTCGCCCGAGGTCTCCGCTCCGGGCGCGGCCGTTTTCCCGTTCACCCGCACCGAAACCCGCTTTCGCCCGCCGCCGTGATCTTCTCCAGGATGAGGCACCGAGAGAGGGTCCGCAACGGTCGTGCCCTCACCGCCGCCAGGCCGAGATCGGATTGCCGAGCCAGCGGCTGTCGGCGGGCACCGCGTCGCCGCGCGTCACGAGCGAGCCGGGGCCCACGGTGGTGCGCGCGCCGATGCTCGCGCCCGGCAGCACGATCCCGTGCGGGCCGAGCGTCGCGCCCTCTTCGAGCGTCACCCGCGACATGGTCATGATCCGGTCGTGGAACAGGTGCGTCTGCACCACGCAGCCGCGGTTGATCGTCGCGCCGTCGCCGAGGGAGACCAGGTCGGACTCGGGCAGCCAGTAGGTGTCGAGCCAGACGCCGCGGCCGATCTTGACGCCCATCGTGCGCAGCCACGCGGGCAGCAGCGGCGTACCGCCGAGCGACCCGATCAGCCACGGCACCGCGAGCGCCTCGACGAACGTGTCGGCCAGCTCGTTGCGCCACACGAACGAACTCCACAGCGGATGGTCGATCTCGCGGAACTTCCCGACCAGCAGCCACTTCGCCGCGGTCGCGGTGAGCGCCGCGACGATCCCGGCGGTCAGCAGCACCGGCCCGGCCAGCAGCGCGGCGGCCCAGAAACCGCCCCACGCCGCGAGTGCCAGCAGCGCGAACGCGACGCCGACGGTCAGCGCGACCGCGCACATCACCGGCAGGATCCGGCACAGCTCGACCAGCGCCCGCGCCGCCTTGAGGTGCAGCGGCGGCGTGTACGTGCGGCTGGTGTCGCTCTCCTCCACCGCGCGGCGCACCGGCAGCGGCGGCATGCCCAGGTACGACGAGCCCTTCTTCGCCTTCGCCGGCGTCGAGGACAGCACCCCGACCAGCCCGCGCTTCGGCACCGAACGGCCCGGCGCGGTCATCCCCGAGTTGCCGAGGAACGCCTGCTTGCCGATCCGCGCCGGGGCGGCGTGCAGCCAGCCGTGGCCCAGTTCGTAGGTGGCGACCATGGTGTCGTCGGCCAGGAACGCGCCACTGTCCACTTTGGTCATCTTCGGCAGCGCGAGCACAGTCGACGCCTCGACGTTGCGGCCGACCTTCGCGCCGAGCAGCCGCAGCCACACCGGCGTGAACAGGCTGGCGTACAACGGGAACAGGCCTTCGCGGGCCATCCCCATCAGCCGCTCGGTCGCCCAGACCTGCCACGCGACGCGGCCGTGCACCGGGTGGTAGCCCTCGACCATGCCGACGCCCAGCGCGCGGACACCGGCCAGCACGAGCAGCGCGTACGTCAGGAAGTACGCGACGGTGGCGACCGGCACGAACAGCAGCGCCTGGCCCAGCGCGGCGCTCAAGCTCGAGGTGCCAGCGACCGCGTAACCGATCACCGCGACGCCCGGCAGCGCGGCGATCCCGGGCAGCAGCCCGAGGAACACCGAGGTCGCGCCGTAGACCGAAGCCCAGAACCGCGACCGCGGCGGACGGCTCGACGGCCACTTCAGCGCGTCCTTGACGTCCGAGCGCACCGCGGGCGAACCGGCCCAGCGCTGACCGGCCGGAACCGCGCCGCGCACGGTCGAACCGGCGGCGATCTCCGCGCCCTTGCCGATCCGGGCGCCGGGGAACAGCGTGCTGCGCGCGCCGACCCGGGCCTCGGCCCCGATCCGCATCTTGCCGATGTGCACGACGTCGCCGTCGACCCAGTGGCCGGACAGGTCGACCTCGGGCTCCACCGCCGCGCCGCGGCCCAGCTTGAGGAAACCGGTGACCGGCGGCGGCGAGTGCAGGTCGACGTCCTTGCCGATGCGCGCGCCCAGAGCCTTCGCGTACGTCGTCATCCACGACGCGCCCGCGACACTGTCCGCACCGCTGAACTCGGCCAGCTTCTCGGCGGTCCACAGTCGCAAGTGGACGCTCCCGCCGCGCGGGTAGGTGCCCGGGCGTACGCCGGACAGCAGCACGCGCGCGCCGCCCGCGGCAATGGCGATCCGGCCGGCCGGGGTGAACAGCACGAGCCAGGCGAACACCAGCCACGCCCAGTTCAACGTCGGCGCCCAGGAAACGCCCAGCAGCGCCAGCACGTTCGAGCAGGCGGCGGCGAGCGTGGTCCAGCGCAGCCCGACGAGGCCCATCAGCGGGACCATCAGCAGGGACTGCACGAGCCCGGCGCGGCGCGGCGTCGGCGCGATCTCGCGGCGCTCGGTCTCCTCGCCGCTCAGCGCGTCCAGCTTCGCGGCCAGCGCGCCCAGCTTCGGGTTCTGATAGATGTCGCTCACCGACACCTCGGGGTGGCGGGTGCGGATGCGCGCGATCAGCTGCGCCGCGGTGAGGCTGCCGCCGCCGTTGGTGAAGAAGTCGGCACCGGCGTTGCTCACCGACACGCCGAGGATTTCGCTCCAGCCCTCGGCGAGCCACGCCTCGGTCGGCGACAGCCCGGCCGCGCTCGCGTCCACAGTGGACAGCGGCCACGGCAGCGCGTTGCGGTCGACCTTGCCGGACGTGCGGGTCGGCAGGTCCTCGATCGTCGCGAGCAGCGGCACCAGCGCGGCGGGCAGCTGCGCGCGCAGCCGGGTCGCGGCGTCGTCGGTGTCGAGGGTTTCGCCGTCCTCGGGGACGATGTAGCCGACCAGGACCTGGTTGCCCGCCTTGGTGCGGCGGACGGCGGCGGCCGCGCCGCGCACGCCGGGCAGCGCCTGCAGCGCCGCGTCGACCTCGCCCAGCTCGATCCGGCGGCCGCCGAGCTTGATCTGCTCGTCGAGCCTGCCGAGGAACAGCAGGCCTTCCGGCTCCGCGCGGACCATGTCGCCGCTGCGGTAGGCGCGCTCCCAGCCCATCGACGGCAGCGGCGCGAACTTCTGCGCGTCCTTCTCCGCGTCGAGGTAGCGGGCCAGCCCGGCCCCGCCGATGACCAGCTCGCCGGTCTCGCCCATGGCGACCGGCTCGCCCTCTTCGTTCACCACGACGAGCTGCCAGCCGACCAGCGGCAGCCCGATCCGCACCGGGCCCTCGCCGGTCATCTGCGCGGCGCAGGCGACGACGGTCGCCTCGGTGGGGCCGTAGGTGTTCCACACTTCGCGGCCTTCGACGGCCACGCGCTCGGCCAGCTCCGGCGGGCAGGCTTCGCCGCCGAAGATGAGCAGGCGCACGTCTTCCAGCGCGTCCGCCGGCCACAGCGCGGCCAGCGTCGGCACCGTGGACACGACAGTGATGCCCTGCGCGACGAGCCACGGGCCGAGGTCGACGCCGGTGCGCACCAGCGCGCGCGGCGCGGGCACCAGGCAGGCGCCGTGCCGCCAGGCCAGCCACATCTCTTCGCAGGAGGCGTCGAACGCGACGCTCAGCCCGGCCAGCACCCGGTCGCCGGGGCCGATCGGTTCGTCGGTCAGGAAAAGCTGTGCTTCGGCGTCCACGAAGGCCGCCGCCGAGGCGTGCGTGACCGCGACGCCCTTCGGCTTGCCGGTGGAGCCGGAGGTGAAGATGATCCACGCGTCGTCGGCCGGACCGGGCTCGCCGGTGGCTCCGCTCGGGGTCCCGGCGACGGTGATCTCGCCGTCGGTGGCGATCGCGGCGACGCCGGCCTCGCCGAACACCAGCTCGGCGCGCTCGTCGGGGTCGTCCGCGTCGACCGGCACGTACGCCGCGCCGACCGACAGGGTCGCCAGGATCGCGACGTACAGCTCGGCGGAGCCGGAGGAGATCCGGATGCCGACGCGGTCGCCGCGGCCGACGCCGTGTTCGCGCAGCTTGCGGGCGTACGCGTCGATCTCTTCCATCAGCCGGCGGTAGCTCAGCGGGCCGGTGCCGTCGTCGAGCGCCGCAGCATTCGGGTGCTTCTCGGCGGTGGCGGTGAGGATGTCCAGAAGGGTGCGCTCGGCGGCCGGGGCGGCGGTCTCGAACAGAGCGGGCGAGAGCGCGGCCTCGACGGCGAGAGTCAGGGCTTCGGTGCTGCCGGAATCGGCGGTCAGCGTCACCGGGCCACCTCGGCGGCCGGGCGCGCTCCGGTATTCCGGAACGACGTGAACAGGGACGAACTCTGGGCGCGCAAGCCCATCACTCACCTTTCGCGAGCGTCATTCGGGCTTGCCGTCCGAATGAGGCGCCCGTAGCGACCGTCCACCTTACGCGGCAATCAAGCCCAGGTCGCGTCAGGGTAACGGCCGCGTGTCGGACGTCACCACCCGCAGGTCCGGCAAGGGATAACCCCAATGTGGCATTGGGTGCATCTCACGCACCGAATGCCACATTGGGTGCGTCCAATGCACCCAATGTGGCATTGGGGCGTTTGCCGGTCAGCGGTTGCGAGCCGCTTTTCCGCCCGCCTTCGGCTTCTGCTTCTTTTCGCGGACGCGCACATTCACCCGGACGGGACTTCCCGCGAAGCCGAACTGCTCGCGGAATTTCCGCTCGATGAACCGGCGGTACCCGGCCTCGAGGAAGCCGGTGGTGAACAGCACCAGCGTCGGCGGACGGATGCCCGCCTGCGTCGCGAACAGCACCTTCGGCTGCTTGCCGCCGCGCACCGGCGGCGGCGTGGCCGCGACGAGGTCCGACAGCCAGCCGTTGAGCTGGCCGGTCGAGACGCGCTGGTCCCACGACGACAGCGCCGTGCGCAGGGCGGGCGCGAGCTTGCGCACCGCGCGCCCGGTGAGCGCGGAGACGTTGACCTTCTCCGCCCACGGCACCCGCACGAGGCCGCGATCCAGCTCGCGCACCATGGCGTAGCGGCGATCCTCGTCGACCAGGTCCCACTTGTTGAACACGAGCACGCACGCGCGGCCCGCTTCGACCACCATCGTCAGCACCCGCAGGTCCTGTTCGGTCAGCGGTTCGGAAGCGTCCAGCAGCACGAGCGCGACCTCGGCCGCGTCGATCGCGGTCTTGGTGCGCAGCGAGGCGTAGTACTCCGCGCCGTCGGCGAAGTTGACCCGCTTGCGCAGGCCCGCGGTGTCCACGAACCGCCAGACCTCGCCGTCCAGCTCGACCAGCGAGTCGACCGGGTCCACCGTGGTGCCCGCGACCGAGTCGACCACCGAGCGCTGCTCGCCGGAGAGCTTGTTGAGCAGGCTGGACTTGCCGACGTTCGGCTTGCCGACCAGCGCGACGCGGCGCGGCCCGGCGGTCACCGTGCCGGCTTCGCGCGGCGCCTCGGGCAGCGCGGCCATGACGGCGTCGAGCAGGTCGCCCGAGCTGCGCCCGTGCAGCGCGCTGACCGGGTGCGGCTCGCCGAGGCCCAGCGACCACAGCGACGCGGTGTCGGCCAGCAGCCGGTCGTCGTCCACCTTGTTCGCGGCCAGCAGCACCGGCTTCTTGGAGCGGCGCAGCACGCGCGCGACGGCCTCGTCGGTGGCGGTGGCCCCGACCGTCGCGTCGACGACCAGCAGCACCGCGTCCGCGGTCTGCATGGCCATCTCGGCCTGCGTCGCGACCGAGGCCTGCAGGCCGGTGGCGTCGGGCTCCCAGCCGCCGGTGTCGACGAGCGTGAACCGGCGACCGGCCCAGAACGCGTCGTAGGCGACGCGGTCGCGCGTCACGCCCGGCACGTCCTGCACGACCGCTTCCCGGCGGCCGAGGATGCGGTTGACCAGCGTGGACTTGCCCACGTTCGGCCGCCCGACCACGGCGAGCACCGGCTGCGCGGCGGCCGCCCGGCCGTCGGCTTCCTCGGCCTCGATCTGCGCGTCGAGCGCGGCGAACTCGGACTCGTCCGACCAGCTTCCGTCGACTTCGCCGAGACCGTCCACCGCACTGTCGGCGGCGTCAAACCCTGTCATCGTTTCCCACTTCACCTACGGCGTGGCGAACCCGTGTTCGCCGCGCCAGTCGTCCAAAGCCTGCACGAGCGCCGCGAGCTGCGCGCGGAGCTCTTCGGTGCCCTGGTCCAGGCCCTTGCGACCCGGACCGACCTTCATCGCGAACGGCTCCCCGAAGAGGACGTCCACGCGCGGGCGCCAGCGGCGTTTGCCGTCAGCCGGCTTGCGCGTCCCGCGGATCGCGATCGGCAGCACCGTGGCTCCCGAAGCGCGCACCAGCCACGCCGCGCCGCGCTCGGCGGCCCCGACGTCGCCCTCGCCGCGAGTGCCTTCCGGGAAGATCCCGACCGCCCCGCCCGCCTTGAGCACCCCGACCGCCGTGGTCAGCGGCGTCCGGTCGATCTCGCCCCGGCGGACCGGGATCTGGCCGATCGCCCGCAGGAACCAGCCTCCGATCCCTTTGAACAGCTCGGCCTTGGCCAAGAACGCGCTGCGCCTCGGAAGCATTCCGATCACCAGCTGCGGATCGGCGTTCGAGCTGTGGTTCGCGATCACCACGAGCGGGCCGTCCGCGGGTGTCCGGTCGCGCCCGTGCACCCGGATCCGGAAGGCCGGACGCAGATAATACCGGCCCGCCGTGCGCCCGATGTCGAGCAGGAGGCCGTTCGCCCCCTCGGGGAGGGCCCCGCTCACCGGCTGACCCCGGCCTCGGCGGCGGCCGGTTCGGCCGGGCAGTCGCCCAGCAGGCCCCGGCCGCGGGCGAGTTCGGCCAGCGCGACGATCACCTGGTCGATGGTCAGCTCGGAGGTGTCGACCTGGACCGCGTCCCCGGCCGCGCGCAGCGGCGAGGCGGCGCGGGTGGAGTCGATCCGGTCGCGGCGCTCCACCGATTCGCGGGCGGATTCGACGCTCGAGGCCCGGCCCGCCGCGGAGTCCTGGGTGTTCCGCCGTGCGGCGCGGACCTCGGCCGAGGCGGTCAGGTAGATCTTGAGCGGCGAATCCGGCGCGACGGTGGTGCCGATGTCGCGGCCCTCCACGACGATCCCGCCGTCGTCCTCGATCGCGTCGGCGATGATCCGGCGCTGGCGGGCGACGAGCACCTCGCGCACCTGCGGCACGGCCGACACCGGCGACACCGCTCCGGTCACCTCGGGGCCGCGGATCTCGGCGGCCACGTCCTCGCCGTGCAGGCGCACGTCGGGTCGCTCCGGGTCGGTGCCGAGCGCGAAGTCGACGTCGTGCGCGAGCGCGCCGATCGCGTGTTCGTCGGCGAGGTCGACCCCGGCCCGCAGCACGGCCAGCGTGACGACGCGGTACATCGCTCCGGTGTCGAGGTAGCGGGCGCTCAGCCGCCGGGCGAGCTTGCGCGCGACCGTGGTCTTGCCGGTTCCCGACGGGCCGTCCAGCGCGACCACCCCACGTAGGGCTCCCGTCACCGATGTTCTCCTCACGTTCGTCCCGCACTCCCGGTCCGGTTCATTCTGCCGGTAGCCGGTCGCGCCACCTCAGGCGGTGTCCGCGGCGCAAGGGTCAGGCGGCGCTAGACAAGCTAGCGTCGCTAAGTTAGCGTTGCACTTGTTCCTAGCACTGCTAACTCACTGGGGTTCCCATGCTGATCACCGCTTACGTCCTCGCCGCCATCCCCGTGCTCGGGATCATCTACGTCGGGTTCGGCTACCTGTTCGCTCCGGCGAAGAGCGCCGCCACGTTCGGCCTGCGGGAGATCCCCACCGGCTCGACGGCGTTCTTCGAGATCAAAGGCGACCGCGACCTCGGCACCGGGCTGATCCTCGGCGTCGCGATGCTGGCGGGCAGCCCGCAACTGGTCGGCTGGCTGCTGCTGGCCGCGACCGTCATGCCGCTCTGCGACATGCTGATCATCCTGCGGCACAAGGGCAAGAAGGGGATGGCCTACGGAGTGCACGGCGCGACCGCCGCGTTCATGGCCGTGACGGCGGTGCTGTTCCTGCTGGGCTGAACTCCGCGAATCGGACAATGAGTTACCGTGGCTGACGTGAACGTCGAAGTCACCCCTCTTCCCGGAATCGGTGTCCGCAAGGACTTCGCCACCCGCGCGGGCCGCCGCATCGGCGTCGTCACCCAGCGGGACGGCAAGATCGAGCTGATCGTCTCCAAATCCGACGATCCGGACGCCTGCCTCGCTTCGCTGCCGCTGACCGCGGACGAGGCGGGCGCGCTCTCGAACCTGCTGGGCGCGCCGCAGCTGGTGGCACAGCTGAACGAGGAGCACCGCGAGCTGCCGGGCATCAACACCAAGCAGCTGCCGATCACCGCGGACAGCCCGTTCGACGGCCGTTCGCTCGGCGACACCGCGATGCGCACGCGCACCAGCGTCTCGATCGTGGCGGTGATGCGGGCGGGCCAGGTGCACCCGTCGCCGACGCCGGACTTCCTCTTCACCGCGGGCGACCTGCTCGTCGTGGTCGGCACGTCCGAGGGCCTGGAAGCCGCCGCCAAGATCCTCAAGCACGGCTGATGGATCACACCGCACTCTCCCTGGTCGAACTCGGCGCGGTCTTCTTCGTGCTCGGCGCGCTCGGCAGGCTCGCCGGCCGGATCGGCCTCTCCCCCATCCCCCTGTACCTCCTCGGCGGCCTGTGCTTCGGCTCCGGCGGCCTGATCCCGCTCGCCGACATCGGCGATTTCGCCCACCTCGCCAGCGAAATCGGCGTGGTGCTGCTGCTTCTGCTGCTCGGCCTGGAGTACTCCGCGGCCGAACTGTTCACCGGCATGCGGCGGTCGTGGACCGCCGGGCTGGTGGACATCGTGCTCAACGCCGCCCCCGGCGCGGCGGTCGCGCTGATCCTCGGCTGGGGCCCGATCGGCGCGTTCGTCATGGCGGGCGTCACGTACATCTCGTCCTCCGGCATCATCGCGAAGGTCCTCGGCGACCTCGGCCGGCTCGGCAACCGGGAAACGCCGGTGGTGCTGTCGATCCTCGTGTTCGAGGACCTCGTGATGGCGCTGTACCTGCCGATCCTCACCGCGATCCTCGGCGGGGTCAGCCTGCTCGGCGGGCTGGAAGCGGTCGGCATCTCGCTGCTGGTGATCACCGTGGTGCTGGTGATCGCGCTCAAGTTCGGCCGGTACGTCTCGGCGCTGGTGGACAGCGACGACCGGGAAGTGTTCCTGCTCAAGATCCTCGGCGCGGCGCTGCTGGTGGCCGGGATCGCGTCCGCGCTGCAGGTTTCCGCGGCCGTTGGGGCGTTCCTGCTCGGCATCGCGGTGTCCGGCTCGACCGCGCACAACGCGACGCGGTTGCTGGAGCCGCTGCGGGACTTGTTCGCGGCGATGTTCTTCGTGGTCTTCGGGCTGAACACCAACCCGGCGTCGATCCCGCCGGTGCTCGGCTGGGCCGCGGTGCTCGCCGTGGTGACGACGCTGACGAAGGTGGCCACCGGATGGTGGGCCGCGCGAAGGCAGAAGATCGGCCGGTTGGGCCGGGCTCGTGCCGGGGCGGCGTTGGTGGCGCGGGGCGAGTTTTCGATCGTCATCGCCGGACTGGCGGTCACCGCTGGCGCAGTGGACGGCGAACTCGCCGCGCTCGCTACGGCGTACGTGCTGCTGATGGCGATCCTCGGCCCGACCGCGGCGCGAGTGGTCGAGCCGGTCGCGAAAGCCTTGCAGCGCAAGGCAGCCTCGAAAGAAACCGTCACCGCCAACTGACTTCCGTGAGGGGAACCCTGAGGGAATCTGATTCCCTCAGGGTTCCCCTCACGGCTT